>VGRQ01000158.1 GCA_016875315.1 Deltaproteobacteria bacterium
GCCCGCTCCGCCATCCCGGAGGCCAGCCTCGTGGCGAGCCCGGCTGGGGCAGCTGCCGTGGCTCTGCCGCCGCGGAGTTCCAGCCGCCCGCCGCGCGAGGTCCCCGAGGCCACGCTGCCCCGTCGCGACGCGGCGGCGGCAGAGCGAGTCGACGCGGTCATCCCCGTCGCCGCCCCGAGCACTCGCGCCATCGTCGAGGAGCTCTCGGCGCGCGGGCTTCTCTCCAGCCACTACAGTCCCACCACCCCGGTGCGCACGCCCGACGGCCGGTACATCTCCGCCCGCGTCGCCGAGGCGCTCCCAGGCATCGCGCTCCTGCCGGCCCTGGCCGGGCCAGTGGCGATCGCCACCGAGCCCGCCCGCCGCGCGCCGGGCTTCCGCACCCCCGAGGTTCGTTTCGTGGGCGCACCGGTCGCGGCGGCGAGTGACGGCACCTACCGGGCAGCGCGCGCCACGCGCACCCGGCCCACTGAATGGGTGGCGGCGCGCACGGCGGTCACCGAGGCCACGGCCTACCGGGGAGCGATCGGGGTGGGCACGCCCGAGTCCACCTTCCGCGCCGCGCGCACCGTCACCACGCCGGTTGCCGAGTTCGTCGGGGCCGGTACGAGCACCGGGGCGGCGCCGAGCCCCGCTGTCCGTCGCTCGCGCAACGTGGCCCCCACGGCCACGCCCGTCGCTCCGGTCGAGGCGGCCCGCGAGGCAGCCCCGGCTCCCGTCGCTGGGCCTGCCTCCCGTCGCGCTCGTCCCGCGATGGAGTCCACGTTGATCGACATGGCCTCCGACGCCCCGCCCGCGGGCGCGGCGCCGAACTGGGCTCAGCGCGCCGAGGGCCGCCCGATGGTTCGCTCGGCCCAGGGGCTGTTCGACTCCCTCGCCCGCGCCACCACCGCCGAGCAGGTGGTGGCCGTCATCGCCCAGCGCGCCGGCGGCTTCGCCGGGTCGGTGCCGCTCACCGAGCCGATGCGCGACGTGGTGGAGCAGATTCGCCAGGAGATCTCGGCCCCGGCCGAGGTCGCCGAGCCGGTGGTTCTCGCCACTCGCGCGCCCGAGGTCGAGGCGCCCCGCGCCACGGTGCTCCGGGGAACGCGGGTGGAGCCGGTCCGCGGCAGCGCCCGCACCAGCCGCGGCAGTGTCCGCCCCGTGCGTTCCTCCGCCGTGGTGAGGGGCCCAGGGGGCGGCGATGATCGCATCAGCAAGCTGGTCAAGCGCCTCACCGACCTCATCCACCTCGCGGAAGACCAGCGCCGTCTCTCCGAGGCCCAGAGCCAGGTCCGCATGGCGGAAGACACGGCGGCGGCCCGCGCCGAGGGCTCGGCGCCCATGGGGCAGTCTGCGGCGGGCGGCGTGAAGCTCGACATCGAAACGTTCACGCGCGAAGTTCTCGAAGTCGTGAACCGTGAACTTGAACTCCGTCGTGAACGACGGATGGAGGACTCCGATGAGTCAGGCTGGTGGTAGCGCCTCTAAGGCGATGTTCAAGTCCCTCGACGACGGTGTCACGTTCACCGTCCAGTACAACCCGAAGGAATTCCGGGTGGAGAAGTCGCTGACCTGGGAGGAAGCCAAGACCCAGGGCCAGTCGACCAACCCCATCCAGTTCCAGAAGGGCGCGCCGATGACGGCGTCGTTCGATCTCATCTTCGACACGACGGCCGACACCCCGCCGAAGAACGTGCAGCAGGTGTGGGTCGACGCGCTCCTCGCGCTCACCAACGCCGACGTGAAGCCTGCACAGGGCGAGCCCGAGGAGCTCAAGAAGCAGCGCCCGCGCTCGCTCCTCTTCACCTGGGGCACCTTCTCGATGAAGTGTGTCATCGAGAGCGTGAACGTCACCTACCTGATGTTCGCGTCGACCGGCGAGGCAGTGCGGGCGCGCTGCTCGGTGAAGCTCAAGGAGTGGCAGACCGCCACCTTCGCGGGCTCCGGCTCCTCGAGCACCTGGGACAGCGCGAAGATCAAGCTGGTCGACGTCAAGGGTGGGCAGACGGTGTCGCAGGTGGCCTCGGCCAACGGCTCCGACATGCGCACCGTGGCCGCCGCCAACGGGATCACCGACCCCCTGTCCGACCTCACCGGGCAAGTGCTCAGCATCCCGGCCAGCGCTGCTAGCTCCGCGGTCAGCGCCGCCGCCAAGGCGGTGACCAGCGGCAACGCGTCGAGCGCGGGCAAGGCCGCCGCGAGCGCCGCGCAGTCCAGTGCCACCTCGGCGGTCACCGGCGCGGCGAGCAAGGCCGCCACCGACGCCCTCAAGAAGCTCTTCTGATCGGAGGACAGCATGTCCGCCTCGACCCACCGCAGCGGCACCAGCTACCAGGTCGTCCTGGGCGGGCAGACCTTTACCCAGCCGGAGAACGACGGCGTCGAGTCCATCGTCGTGGAAGACCACGTCGACATGGTCGAGGCGCTGACTCTCCGCCTCGCCGGTAGCGAGGGCACCCCCAAGTTCGAAGCCGAGATCGGCCAGGCCATCGAGGTGAAGATGGGCGAGGGCGGTCGCCAGCTCTTCAAGGGCGAGGTGATCGCGATCGAGCCCTCGTGGTCGGTCGACGGCATGGTCACCATGACCGTCCGCGCCCTCGACCACGCTCATCGCCTGGCGCGCGGCCGCAAGACTCGCTTCTTCAACCAGAAGAAGGACAGCGACGTGGCCTCGACCGTGGGCAGCGAGTGCGGCCTGTCGGTGACGGCCGACCCCACCACCGAGACCCACGACTACATCCTGCAACGCAACGAGTCGAACCTCGCTTTTCTCAAGCGGCTCGCCGCGCGCAACAACTTCCAGGTGACCGTCGACGAGGGCACGCTGTACTTCAAGAAGGCGAGCTTCTCCACCAGCCCCACCAAGATCACCATGGGCAGCAACCTCCGCTCGCTGCGCATGAACTTCAACAGCCAGGACCAGGCCACGAAGGTGGTGGTGCGTGGCTGGGACATCCGCACCAAGAAGGAGATCGTCGGCACCGCCACGCACTCCGACGTCGAGACCATCGGCGGCGGCAGCGTGGGCGCGAGCGTGTCGAACTCCAAGTTCGGCGAGCAGATCGCCTACGTCACCGACGTCCCGGTGGGCTCGCAGGCGATGGCCAACGAGCTGGCCAAGGCGGAGATGAACCGCCTCGCGCGGCAGTTCGCGCGCGGCTCCTGCGTGATCGACGGCAACGACCAGCTCTACGCCGGCGCCCTCGTGGAGTTCGAGGGCCTCCAGGTGCCTCACAACGGCAAGTACTACATCATCAGCACCCGCCACGTGATCACCGCGCAGACCGGCTACACCACCGAGATCGCCTTCTGCGGGAACACGCTCGGCACCTGAGCTAGGATTGCCCGATGCGCATCAACCCCAAGGAGTTCCTCGGCCGCGGGTGGAACTTCCCCTTCGGCTTCGACTCGGTGCAGGGCGGCGTGGCCTACTCCGAGTACGAGGAGAATATCCGGCAGAACATCACCATCATCCTCGGCACGCGCCCGGGTGAGCGGCAGATGTTGCCCGCCTTCGGCTGTCGCATCCACGAGCTGATGTTCGCGCCCAACACCCGCGCCACGGCGGCGATGGTGGCGCACCACGTAGAAGAGGCGCTCACCATGTGGGAGCGCCGCATCAAGGTGCTGAAGGTCGATTCCCAGCCCGAGACCAGCGGCGCGATCCGCGTGGACATCGAGTACAAGATCGTCGCCACCGACCAGGTGCAGAACCTCTCCCTCGCGCTCGCCGGGCGCTAGGGGCGGCCGCTAGCGGATCGCCTCGCCGGTGGCGTCGAGCCCCCACGCGATCGCGTCGCGCACCCGCTCGTTGGTCTGCCGCACCTTGTGGGCGAGGTCCACCAGGAGCGCCCGCGCCACGTGGGTGAAGAGCCGGCGGTCGGTCACCAGCATGCGGCGGAGGCGCTGCGACTCCAGCACCAGCACCGTCCCGTCGGTCTCGGCGATCACCGAGGCGCAGGCACGCTCGTCGTCGACGAGGTCGACCTCGCCGGCGTGTCCCCCCGGGCCGATGCGGGTGACCAGGGCCTCCGGGTGCCCGTCCACGCGCTTGGCCACCACGAGGCTGCCCGTGGCGACGACCAGGAGGAAGCTCGCGCCCCGGTCCTCCTCGATCAGCACCTCGCCGGCCGTCACCGGCCGCGCCACGAACCAGTCGCCGAGCCGGTCGATCGCCTCCGGCGGGAGCGTGGCGAAGAGCGGGCAGGCGGCGAGACGGGCGCGGTGGTCGACCATCAGCCCTCCCCAGGCTCGGTGCTGTCGAGCGACCAGCGCACCGCCTCGGCGAGGCGCGCGTTGGCCATCCGGACCTTGCCAGCCAGGGCCTTGAGCAGCACCCAGGCCACGCCGGGGTCGCCGACGAGCCGGTGGAGACCCTCGCGGTCGACGCGCCACAACACCGAGCGTTCCTCGGCGGTCACGGTGGCGGCGGCCGGGTGGGCGTCGATGACCGCCAGCTCGCCGAAGGTGGCGCCGGGCCCGAGCTCGGCGAGCACCGACTCGAGCTCCCCGCGCACGCGCTGGGTGACGCTCAGGCGGCCGTGGAGCACCACGTAGAAGGCGTCTTGCTCGACGCCCTCCCACACCACGACCTGGCCGGTGGCGAGCTTCACCTCGGAGGCGTAGGGCTCGAGGGCGTCGACGAAGGCTGGGTCCATTACCGGAGGGGATCGGAATCCCTCCCCGCGGGTATGAGCCTAGGGGCCGGTGTCGGTGACGCCGCAGCAGGTGAGGGTGTACACCACGGTGTCGGTCGACACCTCGCCAGTGCAGTCGGTGACCGTCAGCTTGAAGCGGTATTCCACGTCCTCGCACTCCTCGGGCTCGGTGGGCTCGGCGTCGGACAGCGTGACGGTGGTGCTGAGCTGGTTGGGGTCGGAGATCGAGGCGCTGCCGTCTTCCACGGTCCACGCCATGGTGTAGGGATCGCCATCGGGGTCTGACGCGCGGGCGTCGGCGCCGAGGGTGACGGTGGTGGAGGCGCACTCGTCGCAGTTGTAGGTGTAGCCGCTCTCCTCGCAGGCGGCGGTGCCACCCGACACGGCGAGGTCGCTCCCGGCGTCGGCGATGGGCTCGGTGTTGGAGCGGCGCTCGTCGGCCTCGAGCGTCACCATGTCGGGCGTCGACCAGGTGGCGCCGTCCTTGACCGCGCAGGACAGCACGTAGGTGCCCGCCACGTCGGGGAAGAACTTGGGCGAGACCGAGGTCTTGTCGGGGCTGAACGATGTCTCGTTCTTCACCTCCGAACCCGCCGGCTTGCTCTGGATCGCCCACTCGTAGCTGAGAACGTCGCCGTCGGGGTCGGAGCTGCCCGAGCAGTCGAGCTGCACGCTGGTGCAGTCTTCCACGTCCTGGTCGGGGCCGGCGTTCGCGGTGGGCGCGCTGTCTTCGCCGGTGACGGTGATCACCACCGCGTCGGCGGTGGAGTCGACGAGGCCGTTGTTGACCACCAGCGCAGCGGTGTAGTTGCCGCGGGCGTCGGGGATGAAGGTGGGGTTGGCTGTCTCGCTGCCCGTGAGGCCGCTGAGCGCCGAGGCGGTGGGCTTGTCCACCAGCGTCCACGCATACGTCAAGTCGCGACCGGTCGGGTCGTAGGACTTGCTGCCGTCGAGCGAGGCCATCGAGCCCACCTCGCCTGTCGCGTCGTCGCCGGCGTTGGCCACCGGCAGGTCTTCCGGCTCGGTGACGGTGACGATGACGAAGTCCTCGGCGCTGTCGACGGTGCCGTCGTTCACCACCAGCCTCACGATGTAGGTGCCGGTGCGGTCGGGCATGAACGTCGTCTGCGGCGTCGCGCTGTAGTTGGTGGTGAAGGGGCTCTCCTTCGACGCCAGCTCGGATCCCTCGGGCAGGCGGTCGAAGCTCCACATGTAGGTGAGTGGGTCGCTGTCGTCGTCGTGCGAGCCAGCGCCGTCGAGCGACACCGCCGTGTCGGCGGTCTGGGTGATGTTGCTACCGGCCTCGGCCACCGGCGCGTGGTTCACCGCCGCCGCGGTGTTGCCGGAAGTGTCCTTGTCCTGCGCGTCGCCGGTGCAGCCGGTGATGAGGAGCGTCAGCGGAAGAATGAAGCGCATCTGTGCTCCCTAGGGGGTGTAGTCGCCGGTGCAAGTGTAGGTGATGGTCACCTGGTCGGTGTCGCTGTCGGCGCAGTCGCTGACGGTGAGGTCGACGGTCCAGGTCTTGGTGATGGCGGTGTTGTACTCCGCCGCGAAGGCGGGCGTGGTGAGCTCGGTCGTGGGGCTGAAGGGCGCGGCCACGGTGAGCTCACCGGTGCTCTCGGTCCAGTAGAAGTCGAGCTCGTCGCCGTTGTCGTCGGTGGAGGCGCTGCCATCCACGGTCACGCTGTCGGCGGGGCAGTCCTCGCAGGTGAACACGTAGGAAGCCGTCTCGCAGTCGGGCTCGTTGGTGATGGTCTGGTCGTCGCCGGCGTTGGCGATCGGCTTCTCGTTCTCGGTCACGTCGACGAAGGTGTAGGTGACCACGTCGGGCGCGCCCCACTGCTCGCCGTCGTACACCTGGAGCTGGAAGGTGTAGTCGCCGACAATGTCCCACTGGAAGTAGGGGTTGGCTGCCGTCTGGTCGTTGAAGGCGGTGTCGTCGGCACCCGAGCCGGTGGGGGCGCTGATGACCGTCCACCAGTAGCTGAGCTCCTCGCCCTCCGGGTCGTAGCTGCCCCAGCCGTTGAGCTGGTACTGCTCGTTGGTGCAGGGGCTCAGCACCTCCGAGTCGCCCGCGTCGGCGATGGGGGGCTGGTTGTCGGCCGCCACGGTGACGGCGCACTGGCTCGGCTCCGACCAGTTCTCGCCGTCGCTCACCACGAGGCTCACGAGGTAGGTGCCGTCGCAGTCGGGCACGATGCTCGCGAGGGCGGTGCTGCCGTTGTACACGTCGGCGGCGTCGAGGCCCGAGCAGGCGGGCGTGCTGGAGAGGGCCCACTCGTAGCTGAGCTCGGCGCCCTCGGGATCGCGGGAGGCGCTGCCGTCGAGATCCACGCGATCGCCCACCTTGGCGGACTGGTTGTCGCCGCAGTCGGCCACCGGCGGGTCGTTGTCGGAGCTGCAGTCGATGACGGCGTACACCGGGAGCGAGGCGCCGCCCCCATCCTCGGCCACGGCGAGCGACACCACGTAGGTGCCCACGGCGTCGCACTCGAAGTAGGGCTGCCACACCTCGTCGATATTGAGCGAGCCGGCGTCGACGTCGGACTCCACGGGCACGTTCTCCACCGTCCAGGTGGGGGTGAGCTCGGCGCCCTCGGTGCAGGGCTTGCCCGTGCCCTGGAGGGTGATGCGGTCGCCCACCGAGGCGGTGAGGGACTCCTCGGTGAGCGAGGCCGTGGGCTGCTCGCAGGTGTCTTTCACCTCGGTGAGGTTGTTCTCGGGCTCGACCGGCTGGCAGGCGGCCAGGAGCAGGACGAGGCTGGCGGGGAGAAGTCGCATCATGGGGAGGCACTCCGTTCGCGATGGACGCGAGGCACGGCGCATGTGAATCAGGCGGAGCCGCAGCGTACGCAACCCCATGGGCCATCGTCAACAGACTTTGACAACTCGCCACGCCTACCCACCACTCTTCGCGCTCGCGACGGGCCTGTTGTCCCTCGCCGCCCCCCCTGCGCACGCCGGCGAAGGATGGCGGGTGGAGGCCGGTGAGAGCTGGACCGAGGCCCAGGCCCCTGGCAACGCGGTGTTGCTCGAGGGGAACGTGCGCGTCGGCAACGCCTGGGCGTTCGTCCCGCCCTTCCGCGCTGGCGCGCGCGACCGCCTCGCCCTGGGCCTCGACAACACCGTGGCCTTCGGCGACCGCGTGCGGCTCAGCGTGTCTGGCGAGTGGCTCCGCGACACGACGGATGCCGGCGATCCGGTGGCGGGATTCGGCGACCTGCGCCTCGGGACGACGGTGCGCCTCGCCTCGGTGGGCCCGGTGACGGGCTTCCTCGGCTGGGAAGGCAAGATGCCGAACGCCGCCGACTCCGGGGAACTGGGCACCGACGAGACGGACTTCCTCCTCGGCCTGGGACTGCTCGCGCGGCACGGCCACTTCTCGGCGAGCGGGCACGCGGGCCTCGGCATCCTCGGCAACCCGCTGCGCT
Organism: Deltaproteobacteria bacterium; assembly: GCA_016875315.1. Taxonomy (GTDB): domain Bacteria; phylum Myxococcota_A; class UBA796; order UBA796; family SXON01; genus SXON01. The sequence goes on from VGRQ01000158.1 coordinate 8,072, forward strand.
TCGCCAACCAGGACGACGTGCCCATGTTGCGTGGCGACCTCGCCTACGCGCCCGGCCCCTGGCGGGCCCGGGCCTTCGTGTCGGCCGACCTCGCCACCTCGCGCAACCCGGCGCGCATGGAGGCCGGGGGTGCCGCTCGCCTCGGCCGCAGCTGGTTCGCCGAGGTGGAGGGCGCGGGGGGCCTGAGCCCGGCGGCCGCCGACGCTCGCGTCTGCCTTCGTCTCGGCCTCGCCGCTGCCCTCCCCGGCACGCCTCCCGGTGAATAGCGTTCGCCCCCCTCGAGGCATCGCGTGGCCTGGTACGACATCTTCACGGGAAACTCCATCACCAAGCATGGTCGCCGCGTGGCCGACCGCGACGCCAACCAGGACGATCGCCTCGCCTCGATGCGCTGGCTGGCCGACCAGGGCACGCCCGAGGCGCTCTCGGCCTTGTGCAAGCGCTTCGAGTTGCAGCTCGACCACCAGATCAAGGACCGCAACGAGAAGGACGAGTGCATCGATCTCCTCGTGGAGAAGGCCGGGCTCGGCACCGAGGCCGCTCGCGACTTCGCGCGCCGGAGCGCCGCCTTCCAGAACGTGATCCGGCTGATCGAGCGGGTGGAGGGAGCCAGCGCCGCCAGCGCCTTCTTGCTCGAGCTGCTCGCCGGCGAGTCGGTCGACAACGAGTTCAAGCCCGAGAAGAAGCGCAACCTGCTGGTCACGCTCGCGGAGCGGCGCGATCCCCGGATCGTCGAGGCGGCCGCGCCCTTCTTGCTCGACTTCGACGAGGGCGTGCGCCACGGCGCGGTGGAGGCGATCGCCGCCCAGGAGGGCGACGCCGGCCGCGATCCGCTGGGGCAGGCGCTGGCCCAGCCGCGGGAGGAGTCCACGCGCATTCGCGGGCGCGTGGCGGAGATCTTCGCGACTCGCCGCTGGCCGCTGCCGGCCGACGAGTGGCTCCGCGGCCACCTGCCCGCGGGCTGGGCGCTCTCTGGCGACTACGTCGTCGTCAGTCGGTAGCGCCGAGGCGTCGCAAGGCGGCACGGGCTCGAACCTCGTTCGCCCCGGCGGGATCCACCCGCAGGTAAGCGCGGAGATGGGTCGCCGCCTTCTCGGGCTTGCCCGCGCCGGCCCACACCATGCCGAGGTTGAAGTGGGCCATCGGGTCGTCGGCACAGGTGCGGAGAGTGGCCTCGTAGCCGGCGATGGCGCCCTGCACGTCGCCCGAGCGCAGCCGCAGCCCGGCGAGGTTGTTGAGCGCCGGGCAGTGTCCCGGCTTGCGACGTAGCGCCTCCTCCCAGGCATCCCGCGCGCCGGGGATGTCGCCCCTCTCGGCGCGGGAGATGCCGGCGTTGACGAGCGCATCGACCCGCGCCGGGTCGATCTCCAGGGCCTTGGCGTAGGCGCTCTCGGCCTCGTTTCTCAGCTTCTCGGCGCGGAGCGCGTCGCCGTAGGCGTACCAGGCGTCGGCGCTGCCCGGCCAGCGTTTCACGGCGCTCTCCCAGGTGGCTACCTCCGAGGTCCAGGCCTGGTTGCGCGCGACGGTCGCGACGAACAACATCGCGGGGAGCGCCCAGGTCGCCCGCCGCTCGGGCAGCTTCCACGCCACCAGCGCCGCCACGGCCAGGCCAGCGGCGTAGGCCCGGTGCTCGGCCATGGTTTCCTTGAGCACGAAGGCGCTGGAGATGGCGAGCGGCAGCGC
>VGRQ01000159.1 GCA_016875315.1 Deltaproteobacteria bacterium
CAGCTGGTGATTCTGCACCTCGACCCGAGCGCCTGCGGCGGCCGCGAGCCCGATGGGCTCTTGCTCACCAGCGCGCGCGGCCGCGCGGAGCTACGGTGGGCGGCGCCATGAACGCGCCTGACTTCGCCCAGCGCCGCCGCCAGCTCTGCGAGCGCGTGGGCGCCCCCGTCCTGCTCGGCAACAACGGCACCCGCGCCCGGAACCTGCCGATGAACTCGGTGCCCTTCCGCGCCGACAGCAGCTTCCTCTACTTCACCGGCTGCGCCGAGCCGGGCGCCTACGCGCTCGTCGTCGACGGCCAGTGTACGCTGTTCCTGCACCCGCCCGAGCCCGGCGACGAGCTCTGGCACGGCGAGGTGGAGAGCCTGGAGTCGCGACGGCAGCGCTACGGCGTACACGCGGTGAAGGCCCTCGCCGAGCTCGACGCCGCCTGCGAGGGCCTCCGCGGGCGCCTCGTCTCCTTGGCGGTGCCCGACCTCGCGGTGAACCAGCGGCTCAGCGGTCTGACGGGAAAAGCCCTCGCCTACACCGGCTCGCCCGGCGCCGAGGCGCTGGTCGACGCGGTGATGCAACTGCGCCGTAGTCGTGACGCATGGGAGATCGACGAGATGCGCGAGGCGGCGCGGGTGGCCTCGCTCGCCCACCGGGCCGCGATGCGGGCCACGCGCGCCGGCGGCCACGAGCGCGAGATCGCCGCCCTCTTCGACGCGGTGGTGGCGTCGCAAGGGGCAACGACCTCCTACCACTCCATCGTCACCGTCCGCGGCGAGATCCTCCACAACCCCGACTACAAGAACCCGCTGCGCGAGGGCGACCTGCTCCTGCTCGACGGCGGCGCGGAGACGCCCAGCGGCTACGCCAGCGACGTGACTCGAACCTGGCCTGTCAACGGCAAGTTCACGTCGCGACAGCGCGACATGTACCAGCTCTGCCTGGAAGCCAACGAGCACTGCATACCCATGTGCACGGCGGGGCGGCGGTACGCCGACATCCACTGGGCGGCCACCCGCTACCTCGCCGCTGGCCTGCGCGATCTCGGGCTCCTCCGGGGCGGCGTCGACGGGCTGGTGGAGAGCGGCGCCGCCGGCGTCTTCTTCCCGCACGGCGTGGGTCACCTCATCGGGCTCGACGTCCACGACCTCGAGAACTTCGGCGACCGCCCGGCCTATGCCCAGGGCCGGTCGCGACCGAAACAGTTCGGCGCGCGTTTCTTGCGCCTCGACCTCGACCTCCCGGCCGACGTGGTGGTGACCATCGAGCCCGGTATCTACTTCGTCCCGGCCATCCTCCACGACCCGACGCTTCGCGCCGAGTTCGAGGGCATGGTCGACTTCACGGCGGCGGAGGCCTGGCTCGGCTTCGGCGGCATCCGCGTGGAAGACGACGTGCGCGTGCGCGGGGAGGGCGAGGCGCCCGAGGTGCTCACCGCCGACATTCCCAAGTCCGTCGCCGATATCGAGGCGCTCGTGGGCACCGGTCCCTCGGCGCGGGAGAGGTTGTCGCCATGATGCTCGTCGTCGCCCCGGCGCTCGCGCTCACCCTCGACGAGGCGGTGCAGCGCGCCGCCGAGGTCGATCCCGGCGCGGTCGTCGCCACCTTGTCCTGGAAACAGGCGCAGCTCGACGCCGCCGAGCGCTGGTCGGGCGTCCTCGCCACCGCGCAGCTCGGCTGGCAGTCCACCAGCCTCGGCGGGGTCACCACCGACACCTCGAACTTCACGCTCAGCTCCGGCGCGCTCGACCCGCAGGCCTACTTCGATGCCGCCGAGCAGTCGGCGCAGGCGCGCTCCGCCCGCCACTCGGCCGACGCCACCACGCTCGACGCCCAGTACGCCGCCGCCGTGCTGTACCACTCGGTGCTCTCCGCCGAGGCCGCGCTCCTCGCGGCCCAGCAGGGCGAGGAGGTGGCCCAGGCCACGCTGGCCGCCGTGAAAGCGCGCGTGGCGGCGGGGCTCGACAGCGAGCTGGTGGGCCGATCCGCCGAGGCCGCCGCGCTCCTCGCCCGCGCCGACCGCGCCAGCGCCGATTCGCTGGTGCGCGTGTCGCGACTGCAGCTTGCCCGGGCGCTGTCGATGCCCGCCAGCGATCTCGGTGCCCTCGCCGAGCCCGCCGACGCGTTGCTCCCGGGCGACAGCATGGCCTCGCCCTACCTCGACGCCGCCCGCGAGAGCCTCGCCGCCGCGCGCTGGGAGCACGGCCAGGACATCGCCGGGCTCTTGCCCTCGGGCTCGCTTGCCACCTCCACCGCGCTCGACCCGGTGGACTGGCGCGTGACCATCGGCGCCACCTGGACCTTCGACGGCCTCGCCGGGCCCTTCCTGCGCGAGCGCAACAGCGCCCTCGCCGTCAAGATCGCCGAGACCGAGCTCGACGCCGCCCGTCGCGACCTCGACCTCGCCATCGACAGCGCCCGCACCCAGTCCCGCGCCGCACACGACGTGGCCGAGGCCGCCCGCGCCCGCGAGGCGCTCGCCGCCGAGTCGCTCAAGGTGGGCCAGCTCCGCCTCCAGGCCGGGCTGGCTTCCACCCTCGAGGTGCTCCTGCTCCAGGAAACCCTCGCCGATGCCCGCGCCGACCGCGTGGCCAGCGAGCTCGCCGAGCAGGTGGCGATCCTCGAGGCGCGGCGGGCGGCGGGCGAGCGGTGGTAGGGCCACGGCGACTCACCCGCGCCCGCGCCACCGCCCCGTCCGCACCCAGGTGCTGAGATCCACCAGCAAGCGCGTGAACGTGGGCGCCACGAAGAGCACGTCCTGGTAGCGCGTGGGGTCGAAGGGGGTCTGCGCCATGATGTCGAGATCCCAGGGACGGAGCTGGGCGTGGGTGGCGAAGTCGCGGAGCTCGCCCGCGCTCGAGAGCAAGCCCGCGCCGAAGGCCCGGGGCTCGCCGTTCTCGGCCACGAGGCCGAACTCCAGCGTGTACCAGTACACGCGGTCGAGTCGACTCATCTCGGCCTCGTTCGCCTCGCTGGCGGCGAGGCCGAGGAGACGGTTCAGCTCGGCGATCGCGGGGTGGGCGAGGGTAGCGGCGTGGCCCACCAGCTCGTGCACCACGTCGGGCTCCGGCGTGTAGAAGGGGCGGCTGTGGTGGCGGATGTACTGGGTGGACAGGAACACCTGCCGCCCCAGGTGCTGCATGAAGGTGCGGGCGCTCACCAGCCCGGCCACGGGCTCCATCCGGAAGCCGCTCGACGCGAACAAGCGGCCGTTCAAGGACGCGAGTTGTGGGATCTCAGACGGGCCGAGCGGCAGCACCTCCTGGAGCTCCAGGATCTCGCGGCACACCCTCTGCTGGTGCAGCGGCGCGAGCGCGCCCCAGACAGTGCGCCACACCTCGTGCTCTTCCTCCACGTAGGGCGCGTCTTCCACCATGCCTCCGGCCTCGTGGCGCAGGGCGATGGCGGCGATCGCGTCGCGACGGGCGCGGTAGGCCGCGTCGCGAAAGCCCGGGTGGTCGGGGTCGAGGATCACGAGCGCGGCGGCACCGCCGGCGTGAGGCTCGTGGGTGTGGGGTGGGCTCACCCGTCGATTCTACTCGGGCGGGCAGCCGGCGAACCACACGTCGAGCCCCGACCAGCGCCCATCGGGCAGCGCCGTCCCGCCGTCGATGGTCACGCCCGTGGTCGCGACATCGAAGCTGAATCGCTCGTCGGTGCCGCAGTCGTCGCCCAGGTTGTCGTCGCGGGTCTCCACCCAGGTGGCATCGAGGGTCACCGTCCCCGCCGTCGCGAACCACCAGGTGCCCGGCGTGGTGTAGCCGGAGGGGTCCTCCGTCTCGAAGCTACAGTACTCGCTGAGCCCGGCGTCGTCCCAGATCGAGCTGCCCGCCACGATCACCAGCTCCGCCTCGGCAGGAAAGCTCGCGTCGAGCGCGAAGTACATCGCGTCGGCCCCCCGGTCGCGCGTCATCGGCAAGGTGACTTGCACGAGCCAGCCCTCGGCCTCGTCCCACAAGAGCCAGCCTCAGGCGCAGGCGCGCGGGTCGCCGGTGAAGGGGGTTTCCGTCCAGGGGAGGTCCTCGACGATCGCGGTGTCGGCCGTATCCGCAGCGGAGTCCTTCCCCGGGGCGGGCGAGCCGGCGCAGGCCGCGAGGAAGATCGTCCACATGCCCTGCGACCCTAGCCGCTACCGCCCACCGCGTCCCGGTTTCCGCGTGCCCCGCGTGGACAGCGCCACCGTTGCCGTCTCGGTGTCGTCGCGCACTCGCGCCACCGTCCGGGGTGCCTCCCGCGCCCAGCCGGCCACGTCGCGGAGGTTCCACGCGACGATGCCCTCGCGGTCGAACCGCGGCGCGCCCATCACCGCCACCAGCAACGCGCGCAGCGCCCCGCCGGCCTCGCGGTCCTCGGCGAGCAACACCCCGCCGTAGCCGGCCGACCACAGCGCCGCCGCCTCCGCCCGTACACGCGCGAGGGTGCTGGTACTCGCCGACAGTGGCCACGCCTCGCGCAGGTCCTTCCCCAGGCAGGCGTCGCGACGGCTCGCCACGCAGGCCGCCTGCGCCTCGGCGGCGGCCTCGACCAGCGCCAGGCCGGCGAGGTTGTCGGCGGTGCCCATGAACGAGGCCGAGACCGGGCGGCCAAGGTCGAGCTGCCACACCAGCCACAGGGCATGTTCCTCGCGGCCGTCGGGCAGCCGGAGCGAGCGATCGATGGGCAGGGTGAGCACGCCGCCCGGCGCCATCGTCGCCAGCGCGTCGTGCGCCGCCCGCGGGGCGCGAGCCTCGAACGACGATGGCGTGGCGCGCTCCGGCCAGGTGCCCTGGTCGACGAGGCAGAGCGCCGAGAGGACGAGGATCGCCGGCACGCCCCACCGACCAAGCCGCGACCATAGCGCGACCAGGCCGATCATCGCCGCGCCGCCGCACAGCGCCGCGCCCAGCGACAGCACCCGCGACCAGGTGCGGACGTAGGCCAGCGGGGGGCACAGTTCCACCAGCCACGCCGCCGGGAGCGAGGCACCATCGAGTACACCGAGCGACAGCGTCGTCCCGTGCGCCAGCACCAGGGCCAGCATCGTGACCGCGAGCCAGCTCCAGCGTCTCGTCCGCCACGCTCCCAGCGCCCCCAGCACCAGCGCGAGCACCCCGAGGTAGGGCTGGCTGTCCATCATCCCGGTCGTCGCCGGGTCGGCCAGGCGAAAGGCCGCGAGCAGCGGGTCGGGCGACGCCATCGACGTGGAGGCGCCCGGCGACAGCAGCCACTCGCTGCCCTCCTGGTGCACCAGCGCCCGCGCGGCGGGGACAAGGCAGGCCAGCGCCAGGATGGCCGGCAGGGACAGGCGCATCACCCGCTCGACGACCGGGAGGCCCCGGCTCCACGCCAGCCCCACGGCGACATCGAGGATCGCGGCGAAGGCGGCGAGGTACCAGCCGCCGAGCGCCACCACGCCAAGGGACAAGCCCGCGCCGGCGCCCACCCAGCCCGGGGGACGCTCGCTCGCGACACCATCATGCTCGTCGCGACGCAGCCAGTGATGCAACAAGGCAAGGTGCAGCGGGTACATCAGCGCCGGGAGGTACTCGGTTCGACCTTGCTGGCCATAGAGCAGGAAGAAGGGGTTGCCGAGGGTGACCACCACGCCCAGGAGCGCGGCCCAGGGCAACGCGGGACCCGTCCCCGCCACGCGCCGGGCGAGCTGGTACACGCCGAGCGCGCCCACCAGTGGCCACGCCGCGTGCAGGATGTTCCACGCCACCACCGGCCCCCAGAGCCGGAGTGCCGGCCAGAAGATCGCGAGGTTCACCGCGTCCATCATGTGCATGCGCAGCCCCCGGGGGTGCGCCGCCGCCACCTCGCGCACGAACGGGCCGTGCGTCGCGAGACCCTCCGCCGCGCCCCACAGCGCCCACAGGTGGCCCGGCGCCTCGCTGTGTACCGATCCGGCGGCGAGCACCGTGGGATCGGCAATGGCGCCACCCAGCCACCACAGCGCAAAACCCAGTGCAGCCACCCCCGACGGCAGCCAGGGCCAGCGACTCACCACCGGCGCCGCAGCACGGTGTCGCGTACCCAGCGCGGGTCCTGCGCCGGGTAGTCGAGCGAGTAGTGCAAGCCCCGGCTCTCCTTCCGGCGCACGGCACTCTCGACTACCAGCGAGGCCACGTCGGCGAGGTTGCGCAGCTCCAGCAAGGGGGCGGTGAGCTTGAAGTCCCAGTAGTAGTCGCGAACCTCGTCTTTCACGAGGTCGATGCGGGCACGGGCGCGGAACAAGCGCTTGCTGGTGCGGACGATTCCGACGTAGTTCCACATGAAGCGGCGGATCTCGTCCCAGGTCTGGGTGATGACCACTTGCTCGTCGCTGTCGACGGCTCGGCCGGGGTCCCACTCGGGGATGTCGCCCGGTGACGGCGCCTCCGGCAGTCGCGACACCGCCGCCCGCGCCGCGTGCTCGGCGAACACCACCGCCTCCAGGAGCGAGTTGCTGGCGAGACGATTCGCCCCGTGGAGCCCCGTGCAGGCGCACTCGCCGAGGGCAAACAAGTTGTGTACGCTCGACTCGCCCTGGAGGTCGGTCTGCACGCCGCCGCAGAAGTAGTGCGCGGCCGGCACCACCGGAATGGGCGCCACCGCCATGTCGATGCCCAGCTCGCGGCAGCGCTTGTCGATGTTGGGGAACTTGGCCTCGATGGTGGAACGGTCGAGGTGGGTCATGTCGAGGTACACGCAGTCGTCACCTCGCCGTTTCAGCTCGGCGTCGATCGCGCGGGCCACGATGTCGCGCGGGGCGAGCTCCCGGCGCGGGTCGTAACGCGCCATGAAGGCCTCGCCGCTTGACAGGCGCAGCACGCCGCCCTCGCCGCGCAGCACCTCGGACACGAGGAAACTCTTCGCGTGGGGGTGGAAGAGGATGGTGGGGTGGAACTGGACGAACTCCATGTTCGCGATGCGCGCGCCCGCCCGCCAGGCCATCGCGATGCCGTCGCCGCTCGCGACATCAGGGTTGCTGGTGTAGAGGTAGACTTTCCCGGCGCCGCCGGTGCATAGCGCCACCACCCGGGCGCTCTCCACGCGCACCCTGCCCGAAGGCACGTCGAGAACGTAGGCGCCGAGCACTCGGTCGGGCTCTACCGGCGCGCGGCCGTTACGACGCGCGAGGCTGTTCTCGGTGACGAGGTCCACCGCGAGCTGGTGCTCGACCAGCTCGATGTTCGGCTCGGCCTCCACCGCCGCGAGCAAGGCGCGCACCAGCTCGGCGCCGGTGAGGTCGTCGGCATGCAGGATCCTCCGCGCCGAGTGACCGCCCTCGCGATGCAGGCTGTACTCGCCGTCGTGCTGCGAGAAGCGCACGCCTTGCTCGATGAGCTCGCGCACCCGCTCCGGCGCTTCCCGCACCGTCTGCTGCACCGCGTCGGGACGGCAGAGGCCCGCGCCGGCGACGAGCGTGTCGTTGACGTGGGCCTCGGCGCTGTCGTCGGCCGACCACACCGCCGCGATGCCGCCCTGCGCGAAGGCGGTGTTCGACTCGGCCCGCGTCGTCTTGCAGAGCACGCGGACGTGCCCGTGGCGCGCCGCCTTCAGGGCGAAGGACAGGCCCGCGAGGCCGGAGCCGATGACGAGAAAGTCGGCCATGGTGGCCCGGCGTCTATCGCGGCGGCTGGGGTAGACTGTCGACATGGCCCTGCCCGCCCGCAAGCTCGCCACCCTCGAAGACCTGTTGCGCGCCGAGGACGCGGGGCGCCGGGTGGAGATCATCGATGGGGAACTCGTGGAGAAGGAGGCCGGTGGCCGGCGACACGCTTCTGTTCACACCAGCGTTCCCCTCGCACTGGCCCCGCCATTTCGCGGCCGCGGGGGCGGTGACCGACCTGGGGGCTGGGAGTTCATGATCGAGTGCCACGTCCTCGCCCCCGCCGGCGACGTCGTGATGCCCGACGTGGCGGGCTGGCGCCGCGAGCGCGCTCCCACCACCGACGAGTTCCCGGTGAGCGTCGCCCCCGACTGGGTGTGCGAGGTCGTCTACACCACGCACGCCCGCGACCTCGGCCGCAAGCGCGAGATCTACCAGCAGATGGGCGTGCCGCACTACTGGGTGCTCGACCTCAAGGGCAACATCCTCATGGTGTTCCGCCACACGCCGCAGGGCTACCTGCACGTGCAGACCGCCGCCCCGGGTGATCGCGCCCGGCTCGAGCCCTTCGACGCGGTGGAGCTCCCGGTGTGGGAGCTTTTTGGCCTCGAAGATCCCCCCTAGTTCCTACTCCACCACCCAGTCTTCCGCCGTCACCGAGCGGCTCTCGGTGGCGGTGAGCGCACAGTCGGCCACCGACACCAGCGCCGTCTGGGTGCCCTGCTGCATGTCGACGTTCTCGACGAGCAAGGAACACGCGTCGCCAATGGGCGCGTCGAACACCACCGCGAAGTGACGGTCGAAGTGGTGGTGCCCGGGACGGTACACGAGCTGGAAGTAGCTGGTGATGTCGAAGGCGGTGCCGTCGAGCTCGCCGCGGGCGCGGGTGAAGCCCGCCGGCGCGGTGATCACGAGGTCGTTGCCGATCCACACCTCGATCTCCACCCAGCCGCCGTCGAACTCCACGGTGTGCACGTTCTTCGGCCACGTGTCGTCGCGGCAGGGCTGGAAGGCGATCGCCTCGATGTCGTAGCTCGACACGCCGTCGGCCCTCGCCACGAAGTCGGCGCCGGCCCCGGTCGACGTGTCGCCCACGGTACCATCGAGGGTGTAGGGCTCGGGATCGCTCCCCTCGGGGCCCACCAGCACCACCGTGTGGTCGAAGTTCCAGGTGGTTCCCCCCGAGCTGAGCATCGGCTGGGTGCCGGTCACGTAGGTGTAGGTCGTTCCCGAGTAGGTGGCCGGGGAAACCTCGGTGCTCCCCGATCCGTTCATCGCCGGCTGCGTGGCCGCGTCCTGGCGGATGGTGCAGGCGGGGAGGGCGAGCGTGTGCTCCCCCTCGGCCGCCGGCATCTTGTAGGTGCCCTCCGGGATTCGCAGCTTGGTCTTCGCCGCCAGCTCCTCGGCCAGCGTCCGCGCCTCGTTCTGGCCGCCGCAGTACACCGCGTCGCTCGTCGCCACGAGGGCGCCGGTCCAGCTCTCCTCGCCCACCCACGCGGTGGCGTCCGGGCAGTGGCTCCAGTCGTCGGTGTCGGTGTCGGTGTCGGTGTCGGTGTCGGTGTCCGTGTCGGTGTCGGTGTCGCCAGTGTCGGCCGTGTCGGCGGTGTCGCTGGGCTTGGCCTCTCCGCCATCGCACGCGAAAATGAAAGAAAAAAGCACCACGTTCTCCTCCGTTGGTTGTGCTACTCGGCCCGCATGAAGGGGCGGATCTGCTTGATGATGATGCGGCCGTCTTCCAGCACCTTCCACTCGGTGTCCCAGATGACGTTGTAGCCCTCGGGCACGTCGTAATCGAGCGGGAAGACCTCGTTGATTGTCCACAGCTCGGCGCCGAATTCCGCGAGCTGGGCGTCGCTGAGCGCGATCTCGCCGGTTGACGACTCGCTCACCCGGTCGATCTCCACCACCACGCCGTCTTCGACGGTGAGCAGGTTCGACTCCGGGTACACGCCCGCCTCGGCCGAGGCCACCTCCAGCTCGCCCGGCTGGGCCTGCACGAGGTAGCGATCGTCGGTGGCGGTGGTGGGGTTGCCGGTGAAGCAGATGGCGTTGGCTTGCTCGTTGTTCGACCGCGGGTTGACCAGGAGCGCCATCGCCACCATCGACTGGTCGATGCTGAACCAGGATCGCTCTTCCCAGGCGGTGACCCCCCACAGCGTGGCCCAGCTGGCGCGGATGGCG
>VGRQ01000160.1 GCA_016875315.1 Deltaproteobacteria bacterium
CGCGCTCGGGTGCCTCGGCCTCGGCTGGGTGGTGTACGTGTCGACGCAGGCGGGGAGCGGCGCGGCTCGCCCGCCTCCCACGCCGGCCGAGGCGCAGGCCATCCTCGCCGAGCCGGCGGCGGGCCACGGCGAGGAGGCGCCGGTCGTCCCGGTGGAGAAGCCGACACCCCGTCCCACCGCCACCGCGGCGAGTGGCGAGCCCGCGGTGGTGATGGTCTTCGGCGCGGAGTCCTACCTCGTGGGCGGTGGCAAGCGGCGTTCCCCGGGGACGGTGCCCGCCGGCAGCTACGAGCTGTTCGCCGCCACCGGCGAGGGGGGCAGCTTCGTGTCGCACGGGCGCTTCGAGGTGGAGCCGGGAGAGGAGCTCACGTGGAGGTGCGGATTCGGTAAGTGCCGCGTCGCTGACTGAGGGCGACGGTCGCGCACGCGCGCGCTACGGCGTCCCGATGCGTATCACTCGTGTTTACACCCGCACCGGCGACAAGGGGCAGACCCGCCTCGTGGGCGGCCAGGTCGTCGCCAAGGACCACGTTCGCATCGCCGCCTACGGCACGGTCGACGAGCTCAACGCCATCCTCGGCATCACGCGCGTGATGAACGGGCAATCCCGCGCGGAGCCCGCGGTGATCTCGCGGATCGACGCCATGCTTCACCGCGTGCAGAACGACTGTTTCAACGTGGGCTCCGACCTGGCAACGCGCCCCGAGGACCGCTGGCCGGGCATGTACCGGGTGGGGGGCGACGACGTGAAGCGCCTCGAGGAGTGGATCGACGAGCTCAACGACGACGTGGGCCCGCTGCGGGAGTTCATCCTCCCCGGGGGCGGGCCGGTGGGCGCCTTCCTCCACCAGGCCCGCACGGTCTGCCGCCGCGCCGAGCGCGAGGTGGTGCGCTTGCTCCGCGAGGAGCCCGAGGCGGGGGCAGGCCCGATGACCTACCTCAACCGCCTCTCCGATTTCTTGTTCGTGCTGGGAAGGTGGGCCGCGAAACACCTCGGCGAGCCGGAGTTGCCCTGGGAGCGGCCCGCACCGGCAACGCCGGCGGGCGAGGCGAGTTAGCCGTGCGGCCCCTGAGAGGTTTTCGTGGCTGAGCTTGGCGTGCAGAAGGAGAACGTGGACAACTTGCGCCGGTCGGACGCCACGACCGTGAGCGTGCTCGTGGCCGACCTGCTTCGGCTTCACATCGAGCGCATCGAGACGGCCTGCGTGGCCGACTTGTTCGCGCTGGCCGACGCGCAGCTCCCGTCGGCGCTGTCGGCCGACCTGAAGAACTGGGCGACCCGCGCCTCGCGCGACATCGTCGACCTGCCCGAGGGCCCCTCCCGGCGCGCCTTCCTCGCCGAGGTGGGCTCCTTGCCCGCGGGCAAGGTGGCGAATCGCCTTCGCGAGGCGATCAAGGGCATGGCGGGGAACGGCTCCGCCGAGACCATCGCCACGCTCGATGAGCTCGCGCGGGCGTGGGAGGCCGAGGAGGCGGAGAACGTGGTGCTGCCCACGCGGCCCACCAAGACCGTCACCGGTGCCAGCGCCGCGGCGGCCTCCGCTGCGCCCCGCAAGGCCGTCGGCGCGCCCAAGCGGGGTTTCGCGGCCAAGACCCCCGCCGCCGACGTGGATCCCCGCCGGGCGGCCTTCGTGCGCGACGACGCGGTGAGCCGGCTCAAGGAGTACGGCGAGAAGGGGCTCAAGGAGAGCATCTTCGTGGCGGGCATCAAGCACCGCAGCCCCTTCAAGGACATGACCGAGGCCGAGATCAAGTCCGAGCTCCGTCGCCTCGAGCGCGAGCGGAAGGTGAAGCACACCGGCGAGCGGTGGATGATCCGGTAGGCCGTAGGCTCTAGGCTGGAGGAAGGCGGCGCCTGGGCGGCCAGCGGTGGTGCCCCGGCGCGCCTACTCCGGCGTGACCTCGGACTTCTTCTTGCGGGGGGCGCGCTTCCGAGGGGACTTGGTCCTCGGGGCGCCGGCGCTCGACGCGGCCGGGGACGGGTCCTCGTCGGCGGAGGGCGGCACGTCCTCGGATGATACGTGTGATACATCCGTTGCGACAGATGTATCACTTGTATCAGCGCCGATCACCATCGCGCTCGGGCCGGCGCTGTCCTGGTCGCCGGTGGGCTCGACCAGCTCGGGCGGGTGAGCAGCTTCCGCGGGGGCGGCCGCCTCCTCGGCGAAGATGGACCGGCGGATGAGCGGGCCCACGCGCAGGCGCTTGCTGCCGAGGATCTCCAGCGCGCGTTCCTCGAGCAGCGCGTTGAGCTCGGCCGCCGCCGCAGGCGGCTGGATCGGCGCCGTCGGTGCCCGGACCGGTTCGCCGTCGGGATGCAGGATCGCGCCCACGCGGACGAGGGAGCCGAGCACGGCCCGTACCGCCTCGGGGTCGTAGCCACCCTGCACCAGGTCGCCCTGGAGGTATTGCACGGCGAGACGGCGCGACTTGGCGACGCGGTCGTTGCACGCGGCCACCAGGGCCTCGAGGATGGGCTGGCGCTCCACGGCGAGGCCGATGTCGAGCCCCTCCGCCACCAGCGCGTCGAGGGCTTCCACCACCACCCGCGGCAAGCGGCGCGGGGAGGGGCTATCCGCCGGGGCCTCGGCGGGCGGGGTCGCGCCGTCGGGGGTGGAGGAGCTGGGCGCCGGCGACTGGCCAGCCTCGGGCTCGGCGGCGGCGCGGTCGCCGCGAAGCTCCACGCGGAAGCCACCGGCGCGATCGTCGCGGCGGAGCGACACCAGCCCCTCGGCTTGCGCGCGCTCGAGGAAGCGGGCGAAGGTGGAGAAGCCGAAGTCGTCCTCGTCGAATGTCGGGAGCTTCCGCTTCATGGAGGTCTTGAGCACGCTGGCGTGAACCGGCCCACCCTCGTCGCGCTGCACGTTCTGCAGCGTCTCGACGAGGAGGTTGAAGGCCACGTCGAGCTTCGGCTTGACCCCGGCGCTCGCGCCGTCGTCCTCGTCGTCGTCGTCGTCGCGCGTGCTGACGGGCGCCACCTTGGTGGCCCTCACCAGCGTGTCGTAGAACATGAACTCGTCGCAGACGTTGGCGATGAGCCGGCTGGTGCTGCCCCGGGTGCCGATGCCGATCACCCGGCGGTTGAGCTCCTTGAGGCGGGTGACCAGCGGCGTGAAGTCGCTGTCACCTGATACAATCACGAATGTATCAAGATACTCACGGTTGAAGGCGATTTCCATCGCGTCGACCACCAGCGCGATGTCGCCCCGGTTCTTGTCGCCGTGGCCGGTGGCCGGGAGCTCCACCATCGTGACCCCCTGCTCCGCCAGGCGCGTCTTGTGCCGTTGCCAGCGGTCCCAGTCGCAGTAGGCGCGGGCGACGAGGATGCGCCCGAGGTCTTTGAGGCGGCGCATCACCACCCGCACGTCGAACTCGCCGAGGCCCTCCTGGCGCGAGCCCTTGGCGATGTTGTCGAAGTCGAAGAGCACGCAGAGGTTGCGTTCCACGGGGCATCCGGGAGGGGAGGGGAGGGGAGGCGGGCGCCGGGCGATAACGCAGGTGCCGGCGCGGCGCGAATGCCTTGGCGCCGCGGGAGAGCCGACCGCGATAGCCCGCGCCGATGTCTACGCGCTTCGAGGGAACCGGCCGCTACGTGGCCGACGAGGGCCTGGTGGCCGACGTGAACGCCGCGATGGTGCTGGGTCGCCCACTTCTCGTGAAGGGCGAGCCCGGAACGGGCAAGACGATGCTCGCCGCTGCCGTGGCGGAGTCGCTCGGGATGCCGCTCCACGTGTGGTCGATCAAGTCCACCACCAAGGCGGTGGAGGGCCTCTACACCTACGACGTGGTGCAGCGCCTCAACGACGCGCGCTTCGGCGACGGCGACGTGAGGGACATCCGGCGCTACATCAAGCTCGGCGTGCTCGGCCGTGCTTTCGCCGCGCCCGCGAGGTCGGTGGTGCTCATCGACGAGATTGACAAGGCCGACCTCGAGTTCCCCAACGACCTCTTGCGCGAGCTCGACGAGATGGTGTTTCACGTCCCGGAACTCGACGAGACGGTGAAGGCCGTGCACCGCCCGGTGGTGATCATCACCAGCAACGCCGAGAAAGAACTGCCCGATGCCTTCCTCCGCCGGTGCGTGTTCCACTACATCGCCTTCCCCGACCGGGATCGGATGAAGCGGATCGTCGACGTCCACCTCCCGAACCTTCCCGAGAAGCTGGTGGAGGCCGCGTTCCAGCGCTTCTACGGGCTCCGCGGGCGCGAGGGCCTGCGCAAGAAGCCGTCGACCAGCGAGCTCATCGACTGGCTCACCGTGCTCGTCCGCGCGGGGGTGCCGCCGGAAGAGGTGACCGCCCGCTTCCCCTTCCCCGGCGTGTTGCTCAAGCAGGAAGCCGACCTGGAGGCGGTGAAGGGCCGCCGCTGATGTTGCTCACCCTGCTCTACAACCTCCGCGCGCAGGGCCTGAAGGTCGGCGCCGGGGAGTGGCTGGCCTTCCTGCGAGGCGTGGAGCAAGGGCTCGCCGAGGATCTCGACGGCCTGTACTTCCTGGCCCGCGCGGTGCTGGTACACACCGAGGCTCACTACGACGCCTTCGACGTGGCCTTTACCGCCACCTTCGAGGGGGTGGAGCTTCCGCCCAAGCTCAAGGACGAGCTTGCCGCCTGGCTCGCCGAGGCCAGGCAGGCCACCGGCGAGCGGGTGCATCACGACTTTGACTCGCTGGAGGCGATGCGGAGGGAGCTCGAGAAGCGACTGCGGGAGCAGAAGGAGCGCCACGACGGCGGCGGCTACTGGGTGGGCACCGGGGGCAGCTCGCCCTTCGGCAACTCGGGCCGGGCCGACCAGGGCATTCGCATCGGCGGCGAGGGCGGCGGCCGGAGCGCGGTGCAGGTGGCGGGGGAACGGCGGTGGGCGGGCTACCGCACCGACCTCACGCTCGGCACTCGCGACTTCAAGACCGCGCTGGCGACCCTGCGCAAGTTCGGTCGCGAGGGGCAGGAGAAGCTGGATCTCGACGGCACCATCGACAAGACGGCGAAGAACGCGGGGGAGATCGAGCTTGACATCCGGAAGGAGCGCATCAATCGCGTGAAGCTGGTGCTGCTGATGGACACCGGCGGCAGCATGGAGCCGCACACGCAGCTGGTGTCGCGCCTGTTCACGGCGGCGAAGGAGCTCAAGACCTTCAAGAGCTTCGAGGCGTGGCACTTCCACAACGCGCCCTACGGCTTCCTCTACAAGGACTACCGCACCTTCGATCGCACGCCCACCGCGCAGGTGCTGGAGAAGCTCACGCCCCAGCACCGGTGCGTGTGGGTGGGCGACGCGAGCATGGCGCCGTGGGAGCTGTTCCAGGGGGCAGGCTGGGGCGAGCCGGGGCCGACGGGGATCCAGTGGCTCCAGCGATTCGCCCAGCGCTGCCCGGCGAGCGTGTGGCTCAACCCCGACCCCGTTCGGTACTGGGACCACCCCACCGTGCGGGCCATCGGCGCGTCGATCCCGATGTTCCCACTCACCCTCGACGGCCTGCGCCGGGCGATGTCGCGACTACGAACCGTCGCCTGACCGTGGGAGAAAGGCGCGGGACGAGGTGCCGAGCGCCGTCTTGCTGCGGCCGCGGCTGCTCGACTCGAACTGCTGCTGCTTGCGGGAGTGCTCGCTCATGTCCACGCTGAAGCGCGCCTCCTCGGCGAGCAGCGCGGCGTGCAGGGCGAGCAGGGCGGGATCCTCGCCCATGTACCGGGAGAGGTGAAGCCGGGCGGCGCGGATGGCGGCGGGCGCGAGATCGAGGCGGCCTTGCCGGTTCAGGCGCACGGCGGCGAGCCGCGCGATGTCGGCGTGGCGCTCCGCCGCCAGCCGATCCACCTCGACTCGCCGGGCCTGCGCGTCGTTCTGCTCGCCCGCGGCGAAGGTGTAGGCCAGCCGGGCCGTGGCCACCTCGGGATGGTCGCGGTCGGCCACGGAGGCGGTGCAGGCGAGCACCTCGCCCTCGCGGCCCGGGGGGAACCGGAGCTGCACGACGGTGTCGTTCTGCTCGGCGCTGGCGAGGTTACCGAGGTGGATGCTGAGCCGGTTGCGGGTGAATGGCCCGAGCTGGGGCCCCACCCAGCGGGCCTCCACGCCGGGGGGCAGGTCGACCTGGAGCACCACGTCGCGCTGGCTCACCTCCAGGACGTCGCCCAGCTCGTTGCGCACGTGTCGCTCGATGTCGGCGGCCGACTGCACGTAGAAGTAGTTGCCCGTGCCCGCGTCGGCCATGGCGCGCAGCAGGTCCTCGTCGACGTCGGTGCCCACGCCGAAGGTGGAGAGGGTGATGCCCCGCTGGCGCAGTTCGCGCGCGTGTCGCGACAGGTCGTCGGCGCTGGTGACATCGCAGTTGGCCTGGCCGTCGGTGAGCAACAGGCACCGGGCGAAGGTGTCGCGATCCAGGCCCTCCGCGATCGAGGCGCACGCGGTGAGAAAGCCGCGGAAGAGGTTGGTGGATCCGCCCGGGTGGACCTCGGCGAGCAGGGCGCCGGCCCGGGCCACGTTGGCGCGCGTGGCCGGCATCAACGAGACGTCGACGAGCACGGTGTGGTCGAAGGTGGTGACCGAGAATCGGTCGGAGGGCAGCAGGCGGTCGAGGCAGGCCAGGAGCGCCGCCTTGGCGGTGTCGAGCTTGCCGCCGCCCATGGAGCCCGAGCGGTCGAGACAGAAGGCGATCCGCACCGGGGGACGGGGCCGCGCGTCGGTGACGACGGGTGCCACGTAGCGCACGTGCAGGTGGCGGTGGCTGCCGCCCCCGGTCCAGACCAGGGAACGCTCGGTGTCGAGGGTGAGGCTCATGTCTTCTCCGTGAAGAGGGTGCGGGCGTGGTCGAGGAGGCGGTCGAGCTTGCGCCGGGTGTCGGCGTCGAGTGGGCGGCGGACGTGGATCTCCACGTCGGGGTGGACACTCGTGCGCTCCCAGGTGCTCCGGGCGGGCGTGTAGGGCTGGGCCGGCGGCTCCGAGAGCATCAGCACCGCCTGCTGCGGCGCGGGGGGTGGAGGCGCGGTACCGCTCGGCCCGCTGCCCCTGGCATCGCCTGCTCGAGCACCGCTGAGCGCCTGGCTGATGTAGTCGAGGGCGGTGGAGGTGCCCGGCTCGAGGAGCTGGGCGCGCTCGGCCGGCGAGAGGGCGTCGAGGCGGCTCCGGATCTCGGCGAGGGGGAGGTGCTGGCGCTGCAGGGCCTTGATGAGCCGCAGTCGCAGGAGGGCGTCGGCCGGGTAGGTGGCCCGGGGACCCTGGCTCGCCGCCGGCGGCATGAGCCCGGAGCTGATGTAGTAGCGAACCGTGCGCGGGGTGACGTCGGCCGCCTCGCACAGGTCGAGAAGGGTGTACTCGTCCATCGGTGGAGAGTCTACACACCGACGTAGTACTGTCAAGTCACCCGAGCAGCGAGTCTCGCCGCGGCCTCAGTCGCACTCGTAGGTGGTGCCGCCGAAGGTGGACCACTGCCAGGTGGCGTCGTTGTCCTGGAGGCAGATGCAGGCCTGCGAGCCGCCCTTGCGCATGTCGACGTCGAAGTACATCCAGCCTGCGCGCGTGGCGTCGCAGGCGGACGGCGGCTTCTCGGCCATCGGGAGCGCGATGGCCTCCTTCGACGAGGGGGTCTTCCGCGCGGCCATGATCTCCGCCGGGGCGATGGCGAGGGCGGTGGTGGCCAGGCCCATGACGAACCCGGCGGCAACCAGGGGTAGGGGGCGAGTCATCGTTGTTCCTCGGGAGCGGCGCCGCCTAACCGGCGAGCCCGGTGCTGCCAAGCGCTGATATATCCGGCGTGTATCAGATTGATGTCGAGTACCTGCTCGCGTGTATCACCATGTATTGGTCACGACGTACATTGACTGGGTGGCGGGCTTCGACAGCCTCGGGGTGGAAGGTCGTGCGCCAGCCTGTCGCTTCATCCCGCCGCCGAGCGCTCGCGAGAGCCCAGCGACGACGGCGGCTTCCGCCGCGAGCGAGATCGGAAGCGCGCCGATCGCTGGCCCGGCCCTAGCGAGCAAGGCCGCTCGCCGTGGGTGCGCCCCGTGGTTAGCCACGGCGGACCACTGGGGCGTCGTCAAGTGGTAAGACACGAGACTTTGACTCTCGCATTCGTAGGTTCGAATCCTACCGCCCCAATATTGTCTAGGGGGGAAACCCTCCGGCTTTCCCCCTAGCGCCACCGACCTCGCGCCCCCCGCGGGCTGCGGGCGCGAGGAAGCCGCCGCAAGTAGCGCGCCGACTTGGCGGCTCTCCCCCCTTCCGCGCCCGGGCGGCCTCGTCGCTGGCATTGGCTCGCGCCCCGCCCGCCGCAAGTGCACACCCGCCCGCCTTGGCGAAGTAGACTGGCGCACCCACCCGAGCGTCACCATGCCGACCTCAGCTGCCTCCGCCAGTGTCGTCGCCCTGCTGGCCGCAGGGTGCTCCCCGGGCGGTACGACGCGGGCCGGCGACCCCGGCGCCTCCCCGGGGTCCGCCGACTCGGGCGACACCGCTCGTCCCGCCGACACCGGCCTCGACTGGTCGGGCGACGTGGCGAGCTACGGCGGCTGCGTGGCCGGCGATCCCGAGGCGAAGCTCCTGTCGGCGTCACCGCCGGTCGGGCCGGTGACCGCCGGCGCGACGGTTTCCGGCGAGATCGTCTTCGCTCACTGCGGCGCGAGCGCCTGGGTCGTGGCCGATGCCGAGGACAGCGTCAGCGGCGTGAAGCTCGGGGCGGTGAGCGACACCGTGATGCACACGTGGGACCACTCTCGCGTGCTCCTGCCTCGCGACATCGCGCCGGGCGAGGCGGTGCGGTTGGCCTGGACGGGCACGGCGCCGCTGGTCAACGGCGACCACCCCTGGGCCTGGCAGATGCTCGAAGAGTGGGTCCGCTGGATCGAGGATCCCGCGCCGGTGGCCTCGGTTCTCATCGAGGGCGGCTACGGCCCCTTCACCGTGCACACGCGGTACGAGTGGCAGACCGCCGACCACCCGGTGGACGGGAGCTCGCTCGACCTCCGCGATCTCGAGTACATCACCATCCACTACAACGGTGTCACCGAAGACCTCGACGGCGACGACGACGTGTACACCGACGCCGACACCATCGAGAGCCTCCAGGACTCCCAGCGCCAGTACATCGAGGGGCGGGGCTATTCCTACGGCTACAACAGCGAGATCGCGCCCGACGGCGACGAGTGGGAGATCCGCGGCTACGACTTCGAGAGCGCGGCCAACGGGTGCAGCGAGGTGAACGACCCGAGCTACACCATCCAGGTCCCCACCACGAGCCCAGAGGCGGCGCCCACTGGTGCGCAGGTGGAGGGCACACGCGCCGCCATCCTCCGGGTGAGGCAGGCCGCCGCTGCCGCGGGCAACCCCAACTTCCTCTACATCAACGGCCATCGCGACGTGCGCCCGCTGTGTGACGGCCTCTCCGGCACGTCCTGCCCCGGCGAGCCGCTCTACGCGATGATCCTCGACGGCTCGCTCGAGCCCTGAACCGGGCGCCCGGCTCCGATCACCCTCCCCCGTCTAGAAAGCGCGTCGCGCCCGGACGCGGTCCAGGCGGCGAGCGCGTTGACCAGGGCGAAGGCGAGCGTGGCGACGAGCGCGACACGTGGCCATCGACGCATCGCGAGCCGCGCCCCGCCAAGTCTTAACCCTTAACCTCCGACGCCGAACTGCCGCGGGTTAGGCAGGGCGAATGGTCATCGCCCTGCTTCTCGCCTGTTCCACCCCCGAGACGAAACCCACGCCCGCGGCGGTTCCCCCGCCCGCGGCCGAGGCGCCGCCGCCGCCCGT
>VGRQ01000161.1 GCA_016875315.1 Deltaproteobacteria bacterium
GGCCGGCGTGGCACTGGCTGACTGGCTCGGCGTTCGCATCATGGGACAGCTCGACATCGACGCGCCCAGCGGCCTGCACGCCAACATCGAGCTCGGTGAGACCTTCGCCTGGGTCCCGGCCGCCACCCACGCCAGCGCCCGCGTCGACATTCCCGTCGGCGACGCGCCCGTGGCCATCCGCGTCAACGGCAGCTGGGACTTCCACTACCTCCCGGCCGAGCAGTTCGAGTCGAAGGGCACGCTCGAGGAGCACGTGTTCGGCGTCGGCGCCGGGGCCACCTACGTGCTCTGGTAACTAGAGGCCCTTCCAGCCCACGCCCGGCACGCCGGATCCCGCGGGCGGGGGATTGGCCCCGACCATGTAGAGCGCGCGGCGGTTCACCTGCATGTCCACGCCGTCGCCCGTCTGCACCGCGAGCAAGGACTCGCCGAAACCGTAGTAATAAATCGGGTAGCTGAAGCCGTGGGCGCGGAACCACTTGGCGATGCTGCGGGCGCGTCGCTCGGAGAGCTCGCGGTTGTGGGCCCCGTCGCCCACGGTGTCGGTGCAGCCGGCCACGTAGAGCTTGATCGGCACGATGCTGCCGTACTTGTCGACCACGTCGGCGAGTTGCTCCTGCACCTTCGCCAGCTTCCACTCCTCGTCGGCGGCGATCACGTCGCTGTCGCTGGCAAAGAGCACGTCCTCGTGGGGGATGTCGAGAAACCACGGCGAGTAGGTGAAACCCGCCCATGCGCTCGACGTGCGCAGGGTCACGTCGAGGAGCACCACCTCGGAGGGGTCGCCCACGAAGGGCACGCTGACGTCCCCCGGGCCCTGGCCGAGGGGGACCGTGGACTTGTCGAGCACCGCCTTGTGCGCGCCGTAGGCGATGATCTCCGCCTCCTCCACCTTGGCGCTGGCCCGCACGGTGACGGTCTTGGCCTCGAGGTCGGCGCTCGCTCGCGACAGGTCGATCGACAGCGGCAGGCGGTAGGCCCACTGCACCGGCACGTCTTGCTCCACCACGTCGCCGTCCTTGAAGGAAGAACGCACGAAGCAGTCGGCCGTCGTCACCGACTCGTTGCGCGGGAAGGTGACGGTCACCCGCGTCATCGCGACCACGCTGGTCCTGGTCTGCTCCACCGTCTTGCCGCCCACCTTGCACAGCACGTAGAGCGTCTTCACGTCACGCGTGGGCGTGAGGTAGAAGGCGGGACTCTCGCCGGGGCCCGGCGCGGGGTTCACGCCGAAGTCGAGATCCTGGGCGAGGGCGAGGGCGACGAGGGGCAACATGCGGACACCGGGGTTCGGAAGACGCTACGCTATCGACATGCGCGCCCTGCTGTTGTTCCTCTTCGCCTGCACGCCCGCCGACGAGCCCAAGGACACCGGGCAGGCCGACGCGGATTCCGATGTCGATGCCGACAGCGACAGCGACGCCGACAGCGACAGCGACAGCGACAGCGACAGCGACAGCGACAGCGACGCTGACACCGACACTGCGACCGACACGGGCGGCAGCGGTGACGAGCTCCGCGACGTGCTCGAGGAGATGGACGCCAGCGCCGACGACTGCCAGGAGATGGGCGGCAGTCCCGACGTGCAGGGCGCGAAGCTCTACTACTGGGGCGAGTTCAGCGGCAGCGACGCCAGCGGCTGGACCGGCGAGGAACGCTGGTACCTCTTCGTCAACGACGCCTGGGCGGCGGAGGGCGGGAAAGACTGCGTCGTGAGCTACACCGTCACCGCCGACGCCGGGAGCGCCGGGGCCTGCTCCAGTTGCGACTTCGGCATGGTGGTCGATGCCACGCTGAGCGCGTCGGCGACTGACTGTCCCGAGGGCGTGTACCGGGGCTACGAGACGATGCGCGAGACCTACGGGGTGGCCCTGGGTGGCGGCGGCGTCGCGACGTGGCACTTCACCGGCAGCGGCGATGCCTTCGCCTCCGGCTACTACATCACCGAGGCGATGAACTACCTCGCCGAGTACGGCTGCACGGTTCGGACGGACTGAGGCTCAGTAGAGGCTGTCGACGAGCTGCGCGTAGCCGAACCCGTACCCGAGGCTGGTGGCCGCGCGGAAGCTCACCTCGCCCTCGCGCGACACGCGGACGAGCTGGCCCTCCAGCGAGAGGCTCGACACGATGCTGCCGTCACCCACTCGCTGCGCGTCACCGAGGATGGCCACGTAGGACGGGGGATCTTCCACCCACGACCAGGTCTGGGTGACCGGCCCCGTGCCGTCGCCGACCTCGTACTCCACCACGCGAGAGTAGCCTCGCTCGGGCGAGCCGTTGTCGAAGGCGAGCAGGCTGCCGTCCACCAGCTCGAACTGGTGGTAGAGGTCGAGCGCGCTGTCGATCCCCTCGGGAAGCTGATCGCCCACCAGTCCGCCGAAGGCCCAGCTGATCTCTCCTGTTTGTCGCGATACTCGAATGATCGAGCTGAAGTTCCGGAGCCCGAGGAGGAAGGAGTCGGTGCCGGGCTCGTAGTCCACGGCGTTGGCGTGGGTCCACGTGCCCCGGGCGGCATCGACCCCCCCGACTTCGGCGGGGTCGAAGTGGTCGAAGGCCGACCAGCGATCGACAAGGCTGCCATCCGGCGCCAACTCGGTGAGCCTGTCACCCAGGTACTCGACGCCATCAACCTCCCGAAGCTCACGCGCGATCCCCACCACCTCGCCCGAGGGCAAGGCGGCGAAGTCGTGCGAGAGGTAGGGCAGGGGGATGCGTTCCGCGCCCGAGCCGTCCAGCGGGACGCGCACGACGTAGGCCTCCTCCATCGCCGCGTAGTCCCGCGAGCGGTCGTTGCTCTCGTTGTAGAGCACGGCGCGCCGGTCGTCGGTGAGGTACGCGCGCGTGACAGCAAAGTCCTCCGTCGCGACGTCCCACCACACGATGTTGCCGCTGGCATCGAGAATGACCGGCCCCCAGAGGGCGCCCTCGAGGACCGTAACCACGAAGCTCCCGAGCCCCCCGTCGCCGCTGGTCTCGATGTTGGGAAGCTCGCTCGGGAGCGAGCCGTTCGCCATCGTGGCCACCGGCGACTCGCAGCTCTCGTCGAACACCCGGTAGTACACCTCCGTGTCTGCGGCGAGGCCCAGCAGGGTGTGGACGTGCTCGGTGGTGGGCTCGCTCTCCGTCGGCGTGGCAAGTCCGAGGGCCTCGGTGGCGCCAAACTCGACGTGGCCCACCGTCGGCTCGGGCGTGCGCCAACGCACGGTGAGGATGGTGGGCACGTCGTCGCGCACCTCGGCGCGGGCGCCGCAGCCGGTCGCCACCTCGTCGACCGGCGCGCAACCGAGGAAGAGCAGGCTCAGCACGGGCCCCACGCTAGCCCATGGCCCGCGCGCACGCGATCACAGCGCCACGTTGCGCAGCACCCACTCGCCCTCCACGCGGACCGACACCCGCGCCCCGCCGTTTACCCTCGCGAAGCCGCTGAGCTCGGTGGCGCCGAGACCCACGCAGCGCGGGGATGTGCCCTCGACGCACAGCTCGGCCTCGTCGTCGCCCAGCCGGGCGTACACCACGGCCCCGTCCCAGAACTGGGCGTCGAGATGCGCGAACACGCGCCCGGTGTCGTCGAGCACCTCGGCCGCCGACCAGCTCTCGCCACCGTCCGCGCTCGACACCACCTCGACGTTGTTCGCCGCGTCGTCAGCAGTGGTGTACGCGAGGCGCAGTCGTCCGTCGTGAGCCCAGATTGCGGGACGCTCGGCGCGCTCCGCGCCGCTCGCGCCAGTGCTGGTGAACAGCAAGCTCCACGCCTGCTCGCCCTCGGGATCGGTCACCTCGTGGAGCTCGCCGTGCCGGTTCGAGCGGCCGGCACTGGCGTCGAGGCTCGCGGCGAAGGCGACCAGCGCCGCGTCGCCCGAGACCGCGAGCGCAGGCGCGGTCGGGTAGTACACGCCCTCCAGGCCGACGCCGCCGTGCCAGCCCTCGCCGAGGCTGAGCAATCGCACCGCGCGGTCGACGGCGCTGCCATCCACGGCGCCGTTGAGGTTGTCGGCCACTGCCATCCAGGGCACGCCCCCAGGGGACAGCGCCAGCGCGGGACGCCAGCCCACGTTCACCTCGGGCAACGGCATCGGCATCAGCGACACCGGCCCGGACTCGTCGATCCACGCGCAGGCCGGATTCCAGGGAATGTCGCTCGTCCCGAGCGCGCCGAGCTCGCGCCAGCAGGCGAAGGCCGCCTCGCTACCAGCGGCCACGGCGGCGCCGCCGGCGGCCTGGGCGGTCGGCGCCGACACGGGGACGTCACCGAGGAACACGGCACCGCGAGGCCATTCGTCGTCACGACGCTCGCTGAGCACCAGTCCGCCCGCGCTCACCGGTGACAGGTCGCCCGTGGCCGCGAGCTCGCCCCCGAGGAAGTCGCGACCGAGCGCGTAAGGCGACTCGACCTCGAGCAGCCGGGCGAGCGTGGCGTGGAGGTCGTCGAGGGCCACGCCATCGGAGATGGTCACGCCCTCGGCCACGCCGGCGCCGATCAGGAACATGGGGATCTCGCGACAGCCGGCGCAGCTGTCGCCGTGCTGCTTGTAGGCGTCCGCCTCGCCCGTCCGGTGGCGGCCGTGGTCGGCGACGATCACCAGCGTGGTGGAGTCCCGCAGGTCGTCGTCGGCCTGGACCTTCGCCCAGAAGTCGGCGATCGGCGCGTCGAGGTTGCGCACCGCGTCGGCGTAGTCGGCGATCTCGTCACCGTAGTGACCCATCTGGTCGGGGCGATGCAGGTTGGCCAGCACGAAGCGCGCCCGATCCTCGGTGATGCGGCGCCACGCCTCCTCCACCCCGGCCGCGTCGCCCGCGCTGCCGTCGCCATCGGTGTCGACGTGGACGTAGGTGGTGCCGAATTCCGCGCCGAGCCCCGGGTAGTTGCTCCGTCCCACGGCGTCGAGAAGGTCGGTGTTGCCGACGAGACCGAGGGCCTCCTCGCCCAGACCGTGCTGCGCCCGCACCAGCTCGAAGAGCGTGGGCAGGTCGGGGTAGTAGGCGCCCATGTCGTCGTAGGGCGGGAAGTTGCCGAAGGGAGCGGTGTCGCCGGTGAGGAACTGGGCGTGCCCCGGAGCCGTGATGGTAATTCCAAGGTTATAAGCTGGTAGTACCAGCGTGCCCTGAGGAAGCAGTTCCCGGCGGATGCGCGGGA
The DNA here is from genome assembly GCA_016875315.1 of Deltaproteobacteria bacterium. Lineage (GTDB taxonomy): Bacteria > Myxococcota_A > UBA796 > UBA796 > SXON01 > SXON01. The sequence continues at coordinate 5,135 of VGRQ01000161.1, forward strand.
GGAAGCTCGAACTCGCCGAGCCGTCAACCGACGCGTTCCCCTCGCCGAAGCTCTCCTCCATCCGGACGCCGTCGATGACGAACACCACGACCCGCTTGCTCCCGCCGAGACCCGGCGACCCCGCGCCGCTATCGACTGCAGCATCGCAAGCGAATAGGTACGCCAACATCGCGGCACCATACCTCGGCCCGCCGCCTTTCGCTGCGGCGAGGGCCTAGTACTTGCCGGTGACGTCGATGATGTGGAGCTGTCGCCAGTCGCTGCCGGCGGCGGGGAGCGCGGTGAAGGCGAGGAAGGTCTTGCCGCCAGCGCTGATCATCGCCGGGTCGCCCACGGCGCTCAGGCCGGTCTTGACCTCGGTGATCCCGGTCCCGTCGAGCTTGCAGATGTAGACGGAACCGTCGCGAGCGGGTTCGCTCGAACCGTAGAGCACCGCCGTGCCGTCGGCCGAGAGGTTGGGCGCCGAGCGCTGCGGGAGACGGATGTCGCGAGCGAGGATGCGTCGGTCGCCACCTGCGAGCGGGACGATGCCGATGTCCCAGCGATCGTCACCGCGCTCGCCGGTGAAGTAGATGATGTTGCTGCCCGCGACGCGGGGGCGCGTCTGGTCGCCGTTGCCCGTGGCCCCTTTCACCGGTCCCGCCGCCGAGGCGCCCGGCAGCATGGAGAACACGTCCTCGGTGCCGTAGTTCTTGCGCGAGAACACGACGGTCTTGCCGTCGGGCGCGAACTTGGGAGCGTTCTCCGGCTCCTTCGTGGAGGGGAAGGCGAGCGCGACCTTGTTCGTTTGCTGGGAGAACAGGAACACGTCGCCCGCGCCGGACGACGACGAGGTGAAGGCGACGGTCATCCCGTCCGGGGAGATGGCAGGCCAGGCGAGCATCCCGGGCGCCTGCGAGGCGTTGAGGTACTCGGCCGGCGATCCACTCCCCGGGTTGAAGTAGTACAGTCGCGTGGTGCCGCCGGAGTTGGCGGCCTCGAAGATGAGGATCGACTGCTTCGGGTGCCACACCGGGTTGGCGGCGAAGCTGCCCCCGCCCGAGAAACTCGACGAGGAGCCAGGGATCACCACCTTCGTGGGCGCGGCGGGCGCGCCGTTGGCGACCTTCACCACGTAGAGATCCACCTTGTCGGCGTTGTTGTTCACCTCGAAGGCCAGCCAGGCGCCGTCGCTCGACCACTGGGGATTGCTCCCGTGACCGCCACCCACCCAGGAAACTTCGACGGCCCCCGCGAGGCCTGCACCAGCGATCAGTCCCAGCAACATCAGTTCTTCCCTCCGTCGCTCGACGGGGCGAGGGTGAAGGCCACCTGGGCCCAGGGGTAAAGACGCACGAGATCGGTCTGAGCGCCACCCTCGACGCTCACGCCGCCTCGCAGACTGCCGATGTCCACGAACGCATACGACACGCTCGCAGCGCCGCCTCCGGCCATAATAGTCCCGGAGAGCCGCTGGTATTCCGCGTCGTCGACGGAGGAGTAGGTGGTGTCGCCGCCGTTGGTACACTTGCCGCTGTCGGCGCAGTAGGGGTCGAGGCCGGTGACGGTGCCCACGCCCACGCCGTAGAGCGGGCCGGCGGCGATCCACAGGTCGCCCGCCCGCACGTTGGCGGCGAGCCAGCCGTAGCCCATGTGGACCGAGTTGGGCTCGACAACGTATTGCGATGAATCAGGGTTCTCGACGAGTGGGTCGCCAAAGAGGTTGTGGTAGCCCACCTGGCCGATGAGGCCGAAGCCCTCGCTGATGCCCAGTTCCAGGCCCACCCCGAGGCGGGCACCCACGCCGCCAAAACTCGCGGGCTGGATGAGCCCTGACTCGGAGACGGCGCCCTCGAAGCTCTCGCCGGGGAACTGCACCGCTGCGCCCAGGTCGATGCGCGGGCCCACGTAGGCGAGGTGCACGAGGCTCCGCCGGGTGCCCGCCGCGGGCTGCACGTCGGCCACCGCCTGCGGGCCGCCCACGGCCACGGCGACCTTCACGCCCGACACGTCGTACTCGCCCGCGGGGAGGATGCCCTCGAAGTTGTTGCCCTCGGCGAGGTAGGTGGCCACCCAGCTGATCGCCGCGCGCTGGTCGGGCGCGAAGGGCGGCACCGCCGGGGTGAGCAGGCGCTCCCCGGCGAAGTCGGGGTCGAAGGTGATTTTCACTGGGCCGTAGCTCTTGTCGATGTCCTCGAGCCAGCTGATGATCTCGGGGTTGCCGTCGATCTTGGCCGCCTTCTGCAGGCGCTGGCGGCACGCGGTGATGTTGCCGATGGCGCGAGCCGACTCGGCGCCGAGCTTGTTCTCGGCGAAGGTGAGTACCTCGCCCTTGGCCTCGAGGGCCTCGAGCTTCTGGTACTGCGCCTCGACCGCCGTCCAGGCATTGCGCTGCGCCAGCTTGCGCATCTCCTCGGAGAGGCGGGTGTGCTCGGCGCGCTCCACGTCGCCCGCGTGGGCGACGGGGGCAAACAATGGACTGAATCCGATGATCAGCAGGAGGAACGTGCGGGTCATGGGGCACCTCCGGGGTCGTGCCAGGGGTCGAGCAGGGAGCGGGTGTAGGGATGAGCGGGCGGGTGGTTGCGAAGGTCGGCAACCTCGACCACTCGCCCTTCCAGCATCACCACCACGCGGTGGCAATAGGGAATGGCGGCGTCGAGGTCGTGAGTGACGAGGATACACCCGGCCTTGTCGGGTAGGTTGCCGACGAGGTCTTCGAGCACGGCCGCCCGCCGGTCGGGGTCGAGTCCCGAGGTGGGCTCGTCGGCCACCACCAGGCGCGGGACGAGGGCGAGCACGCGCGCGAGCGTGACGCGGCGCTGCTCGCCGCCGCTGAGCTGGCGGGGCAGCGCGTGGTGACGGTGCGACAGGCCAAGTCGCGACAGCATCGCCGCCGCCCGGTCGGACGCCTCGGCCCGGGGCACGCGGGCGAGCACGGTGAGGGTTTCCACGACGGCTTCCACCACCGTCTGCTGCGGGTCGAGCGCGCTCATCGCATCTTGCGGCACGTACTGGTAGGACACCCGGCGCGCCTGGCGCTCGCGCTCGGGCATGGTGTCCCAGCGGCGCCCCTCGATCCAGATCTCGCCCTCGGTGGGGTTCTCGAGGCCGAGCACCATGCGCGAGAGGGTGGTCTTGCCGGAGCCGGATTGCCCCACCAGCGCCACCACCTCGCCGTCGGCCACCTGGAGATCCACGTCGATGACCGCGCGCACCTCGCGGCGCGGGCTCCAGGGCCAGTGGCCGGGCACGTCGAAGCGCTTGCCCACCTTGCGGATGTCGACCAGCGGCGCGCTCACGCGGCCACCTCCGCCGGGCCGCGCAGGCGCACCACGTGCTCGGCGATGCGATCGACGGTGTCCTCGTGGTGCGAGATCAGCAGAATGCCGCAGCCGTGCGCCTTGCCGACCGAGAGCAACAGCTCCACGACTTGCCGCCGCAGCACCGGGTCGAGGCCCGTCTCCGGCTCGTCGGCGATGAGCACGCGGGGATCGGAGGCCATCGCCACCGCGAGCGCGGCGCGCTGGCACTGCCCGCCGGAGAGCTCGCCGGGCAGTGCCGAGGCCGCGCGCGCGGGCAGGCCCACCTCGGCGAGGAGCCCTCGGATGGTCTCGGTCACGCTCGTGGGCGCGGTCTTGCGACGGGCGACGGAAATCTCCATCTGGCGCCCGATGGTACGGCCGGGGTTGAGCGCCGACGACGCCGCCTGCGGCGAGTAGCTCAAATAGCCGCCCCGCAGGGCGGCGGTGTCGGCCAAGAGGCGCGCGTGGGCGCGCTGGCCGCCCTGGGCCACGCCCGCGAACCAGTCGCGATTACCCGTCTCCGGGAACTTCAGCGAGCCCGAGAACAGGCCGGGCTCGACGTCGACCACGCCCATCGCGGCGCGCGCCGTGACCGACTTCCCCGAGCCCGACGGGCCGCAGAGCGCCGTCACCTCGCCGCTGAACACCGTCACGTTCACGCCGTCGAGCAGCGTTCGCTCCGTGGAGCGCACGCCGAGGCCGCGAACCTCGAGCAGCACGCTCATCGCGCCCTCGCGGCGCTGGTGGCGAACTTGGCGATGGCGGTCACTAGCGCCACCATCGCGAGGCCGGTCCACAGGGCGTGCTCGGTGGGGATGTCGTCGAGCACGATCGACGGGTAGCCCATGTAGAGCAGGTCGGCCCAGGACTTGAGCGAGTCGGGATGGGTGAAGCTGGCCTGGGCGTCCTGGACGGCAAGGTAGCTGAGCCCGAGCTCGAGGAAGGTCACCTGGGTGACGACCTCCGCCGCTTGACGCACCACCACCGGGCGCAGGTTGAGTGCCACCACGTGGAAGAGGAAGATGCGCGTCCACGAGAAGCCGTGCGCGCGCAGGGCCTCCACGAAGCGGGCCCCGCCGAGGCGCTCGGCCACCGCCGCCGCCTCGTCCATGGCACCGGGGCTGGCGAGCACCGCCCACGCCACCGCGAGCGGCAACAGGCCCCGGGAGGTGGAGGGGATGAGCAGCGCCGTCACCAGGATCACCACCATCCGGGGCAACGCTCCGAGCACCTCGCCAACCCCCTGCACCGCCGCGTCGACCCGGGGATCGCCCACGCAGCGAAGCA
>VGRQ01000162.1 GCA_016875315.1 Deltaproteobacteria bacterium
CGGGACGACCGCCGCGCGGGGAGCCGAGCCGGCGTCGCGTCCCGTCGTCGCGCCACGCACGCCGACCATCGCCGCGTTAGGCCCGCGCCCCCCCGCGCGAGGTCTGCTCTCCATGAACTGGGTCTACAGCTTCGGTAACGGCCTCGCCGACGGCGACGGCACGATGAAGAAGACGCTCGGCGGCAAGGGCGCCGGGCTCGCGGAGATGACCAAGCTCGGCCTGCCCGTTCCCCCGGGCTTCACCATCATCACCGACGCCTGCAACTTCTGGTTCAAGAACGGGGAATCCTACCCCGCCGGCATCTGGCATGAGGTCGCGACAGCGCTGGCGCTCGTCGAGGAGCGCATGGGTCGCCGCTTCGGCGACGCGCGCAACCCGCTGCTGTTCAGCGTTCGATCCGGCGCCCCGCAGTCGATGCCCGGCATGATGGACACCGTCCTCAACCTCGGCCTCAACGACGACACCGTGTTCGGCCTCGCCGAGCGCTCGGGCAACCCGGTGTTCGCGTGGGACAGTTACCGTCGCTTCATCACCATGTTCGGCGACGTGGTGCTCGGCATCCACTACACGCAGTTCCACAAGGTGATCGAGGAGCATGCGCACGGCAAGGAGCCGCGCGACATGAGCGTCCCCGAGCTGCAGGCGCTGGTAGAGAAGCTCAAGGCCGTGGTGGCGGAGACCGCCGGGGCCTTCCCGGTCGACCCGCAGGAACAGCTGAAGCTGTCCATCGAGGCGGTCTTCCGCAGCTTCAACAGCCAGCGCGCCCGCTACTACCGCAAGACCAACGGCATCCCCGACGACGTGGGCACCGCCGTCAACGTGCAGACCATGGTCTTCGGCAACATGGGCGGCCGCTCGGCCACCGGCGTGGCCTTCACTCGCAACCCGAACACCGGTCGCAAGGTGTTCTTCGGCGAGTGGTTGCCCAACGCGCAGGGCGAAGACGTGGTGGCCGGCACCCACACGCCGCAGCCGATCAACGGCGACACGGCCGACACCCTCGAGAAGTTCCTCCCGAGCGTGTACGGCGAGCTCGACGCGGTGCAGCGCAAGCTGGAATCGCACTACCGCGACATGCAGGACATCGAGTTCACCATCGAGGAAGGCCGACTATTCATGCTGCAGACGCGCACCGGCAAGCGCACGCCGGCCGCCGCGGTGCAGATCGTTGTCGACCTCGTCGACGAGGGACTGATCACCGAGGAGGAGGCCCTCAAGCGGGTGAAGGCCGCCGAGCTCGAGATGGTGCTCCGCCCCGTGCTCGATCCCACCGCCGTGAAGAAGCGCATCGCCAAGGGCCTCGACGCCTCGCCGGGCGCGGCCAGCGGTCGCGTGGTGTTTCACAGCGAGGAAGCGCAGGAGCTGGCCGAGAAGGGCGAGCACGTGCTGCTCGTGCGGCTGGAAACCAGCCCGGAAGACATCCAGGGCATGACCGTGGCGCGCGGCATCCTCACCGCCCGCGGGGGACAGACCAGCCACGCGGCCGTCGTGACCCGCGGCATGGGCAAGCCCTGCGTCGTCGGCTGCACCGACATCCTCGTGGACTACCAGCGACAGCTCTTCTACGCCGGTGATCACGTGGTGAAGAAGGGCGACTGGATCACCATCGACGGCGGCACCGGCGAGGTGTTCGAGGGACGGATTCCTACCCTCGCCCCGCCCACCGACGCCGGCGCCATGGGACGCCTCCTCGGCTGGGCCGACAAGCGCGCTCGCCTCAAGGTGCGCGCCAACGCCGACACCGGTCCCGACGCGGAGAACGCGCGCCACCTCGGCGCGGTGGGCATCGGCCTCTGCCGCACCGAGCACATGTTCTTCGAGCCCACGGCGCTGCGCGCCATCCGCCAGATGATCCTCGCCGACGACGAGCTGTCGCGACAGCGTGCGCTCGCGCAGGTGCTGCCCATCCAGCGGCAGGACTTCGTCGACATCTTCCGCGCGATGGACGGCCTGCCCGTCACCATCCGCCTGCTCGACCCGCCCCTGCACGAGTTCGTCCCCAGCGACGACAAGGAGATGAGCGGCCTCGCCCACGAGCTCGGCGTCGGCTTCGAGAAGCTCAAGGAGCGGGTGCGCCAGCTCCACGAGGCCAACCCGATGATGGGCCACCGCGGCTGCCGTATCGGGGTCACCACGCCCGAGGTCTACAACACCCAGGTGCGCGCCATCTTCGAGGCGGCCGTGCAGTGCGCGAAGGAAGGCAGGGTGGTCATCCCCGAGGTGATGATCCCGCTGGTGTCCATCCCCGCCGAGCTCGAGCGCTGTCGCGAGCAGGTGGAAGAGACGGCCGGCGCGGTGCTCGCCGAGTCGGGGGTGTCGATCAACTACCGCGTGGGCACGATGATCGAGTTGCCCCGCGCAGCCATCCTCGCCGACAAGATCGCGGCGCACGCCGACTTCTTCAGTTTCGGCACCAACGACCTCACGCAGATGACCTACGGCTTCTCGCGCGACGACATGGGCAAGTTCTTCGGCGACTACGTGCAGAAGGGCGTGCTCACCCAGTCGCCGCTGGCGGTGTTCGACACCGAGGGGGTGGGCGTGCTCGTGGAGATGGCGTCTACCAAGGGTCGCGGCGCGAAGAAGAGCCTCAAGCTCGGCGTGTGCGGCGAGCACGGTGGCGACCCGACGGGCGTGAAGTTCTTCCACAAGATCGGCCTGGACTACGTGTCGTGCAGCCCCTTCCGCGTGCCGGTGGCGCGACTGGCGGCCGCCCACGCCGCGCTCGAGGCCGAAGGCCGTTGATCCTGCTCCACCTCGCGCTGGCCTGTGTGCAGCCGGCGCCACTCCCCGACCTCGGTGACTGCGCGGACTACCCGGCCGGCGTGTACGAGTACGGCCAGGTGGGCATCGGCACCTGCCTCGCCGGCCCCTCGGCGGTGAGCTGGGTGGGCGACGGCAGCCTCGTGGCCGTCACCAACGCCAACCCCTGGCTCGACTTCACCTCGGGGAGCGTGCTCGCCTTCGACTTCGACAACGTCGACCTCGCCACCGGGCGCAACCTCGTGTCGGCGCTCGACGCCAGCGCCGTTTCCCTGCCCACCTTCAGCGGCGCCTCGACCTGGGCGGAGCCCTACGGCGCCCTGCTGGTCACCAACCGTTTCAGCGGCGACGGGCGCACCCGGGAATCCACCGACAGCCTGTACTTCGTCGACGTGTCGGCCTCGGGACAGCTGTCGCTGTCGACCGAGATCGGCCCCGACGACGACGGCGGCAGCATCGCCGTGGGCTACGACCCGAACGAGGTGGTCTACGACGAGGCCACCGACATCGCGTGGACCATCAACCGCACCGACCACAGCGTGGCGAGCATCGACCTCGCGTCGCGACCGGCCCGGCTCGTGCCGCCGGGGGGCGACGGGCGCTTGACGCCCGACGACTTCGTCGATGCCGACGGCTCAGGCAGCAAGGCGAGCTTCGCGCGGCTCGAGGTCGAGACCAACTCCGGGGTGGCCCCGAACACCTGGTCGCTCAGCTGGGCTGCCGCCACCGTGCGTGCCTGGTCGAGTCACGACGAGGGCATCTACCGCACCGTGGGCAACGGCGAGAGCGAGTGGGTGCGCAGCGGCGTGCCCTACGAGATCGAGGTCGACAGCGGCCGCGTGCCACTCGCCGAGACGCGCGACCCGGCCTGGGCCGAGACCAACGGCTTCGGCACGATGGTGTTCGTGAGCGAGGGCGCGATCCGCTCGGCCTTCGAGGCGGGCGACGGCACCACCTACACCAGCTACGACTACGCCCTGGTCGAGCCGAACGACGACGAGCCCGTGCTCGCCGACCCCTTCCTCGTGTACGAGGAGGGCGCCTTCAGCCTCTTCTACGCGGGCGGCGACGGCACGCGTTCCACGATTCGTGTCGCGACATCAGCCGACGGCGCCGATTACGACCGCGTGGGGACCGTGGTGGAGATCGAGGGCTTCGCCCTCGGCAATCCGAGCGTGATGTACGACCCGCAGGTGGAGCGATGGCGCATGTGGTTCTCCGCCACCGACAGCGCCGGCGCCTCGAGCTTGCGCCACGCCTACAGCGACGACCTGCTCACGTGGACGGTCGACGATAGCGCCAGCCCCGGCCTTGCCGCGCCGACCGTCGCCTACTGGTCGGGCCGCTTCCACTGCCTCCACGCCGGGGCCGACGGGGTACACGAGGCCACCTCGGTGGATGGCTACACCTGGGTCGACCAGGGGCTGCGCTTCGTCCCCGAGGCCGGCAGCCACCCGGAAGACGGCGTGGCGCTGGAGGTGGCCGACGAGTCGGCCTTCCGCATGGTCGACCTCGACGGCGAGGTGTTCCCCTACGCGGTGACCGCGGGGGTCACCTTCAGCGAGAGTGCCGAGGGCTGGTCGGTGCAGGTGGCGGCTGGACACGTGCTCGGTCCCGACGACGCGCCCACGCTCGCCCCCGGCGGCGTGGCGCTCACCTCGCGGCTCGGCGACCAGGCCTTCCTCGACGTCGTGGGCGATGGCGGCATCACCCGCATCGGCACCGCCAGCTTCGACGGCGACACGCTCCTCATCGACGACGATGTGCTGGTCGACGTGGCCGAGGGCACCTTCTACGCCGACGGGGTCCACGACGCCGTGGTGGCCGAGGTCAACGGCACGCTGACGATGTACTTCGCCGGCGACGCCGAGGGCGTCACCAGCATCGGCCGCGCCACCTCGACCGACGGCGCCACCTGGAGCATCGACAAGGCGCCGCTCTACGAGGGCGTCGACAGCTTCGAGTCGGTGGAGGTGAGCCCCTCGTCGGTGCAGGTACACGACGACGGCACGGTGCGCCTCTGGTACTCGGCGCACGACGGCGACACCTGGCGCGTGGGCCTCCTGGAGAGCACCGACGACGGCGACAGCTTCGCCCGCGTCGATGGCGCCAGCGCCGCCTGGAGCTTCGACGGCGAGGCGCCCGGCAGCTGGGACGACTCCGGCGCGCGCGACGCCTTCGTCATCCGCGACGGCGACCTCGACCGGATGTGGTTCTCGGGCTTCGACGGCGCAGCCTGGCAGCTCGGCTACGCCGAGCGCGAGGTGGGCAGCAGCGAGTGGAGCACCTCCCTCGGGGAAGGTGACGAGCCTCGCCCGGTCATGCTCGTGGGCAACAGCGCGCTCGGGGCCGAGGGCCTGCAGCGCCCGGTGGCGTGGACCACGGCCACCGGGTGGGCCCTGTCCTACACCGCGATCGACGGCGCCACGCCGCGCGTGGGCCTCGCCACCGCCCGCGAGGCCGACCGGCTGCATCGCAACCTGGCCTTGCCCACGGTGGCCGACACCTGGGGCTTCACCGTGGTGCCGCCCAACGACGGCAGCGCCATCTCCCTCGACTTCTACCTCGACGACGCCTACTTCACCGGCCGGGGCTGCACCTCGCTGGCCTTCGACGATGCGGCCGGCCTGCTCTACGTGGGTTGCAAGCTGGTCCCGGTGCTTTTCGCTCTCGACGTGCGCGACGACAGCACCAGCACCTTCGCCGACCTCAACTACCTGGGCGTGGAGTCCGTCCTCGTCGTCCAGACCTCGTCCGGAGCCGACAGCGGCATGCGCGACCTCGTGGTCGATCGCGCCAACGGCTGGCTCTGGGGCATCGCCGACGAGCCCGAGGCGCTCTACGCCATCCGCACCGACGACATCGTCGACGACGCCACCACCGACCTCGTGCGCGACCGCATCATCGGCATGCTGCCGCTGCCGCGCGGCATCGTGCGCGACGAGGGCGTGGCCACCCAGGCCAACGTGGGCCCGGGACAGATGGCCATGCATCCCACGGAAAGCTTGCTTTTCGTCACCAACTTCAACGACAACAGCCTGTCGGTGTACGACCTCTCGCTCGGACCGCTCGGCACGCAAGTGGGCCAGGTCGACAACATCGGGGAGAACCCCTACGCGGTGGCGATCTCGCCCGATGGCGCCTACGCGATCGTCGCCAACTACAGCGGCGAGGTGGGCGAGCACGTGTCGAGCACGCTCGTGGTGCTCGACGCCGACCCCGCGAGCCCGAGCTTCCTCGAGCCGCTCACCTGGATCGCCAACCAATGACCTCGTTCCTGGCGATCCACGGGCTGTTCGGCCTGCTCGGCTGTGAAGACGCGCCCACGGTCCCGCTGCACTTCGATGGCCCTGTCGCCGCGGCGGTGATCCCCGCCGACGGCCGCACGCCCTTCAGCGGGCCGATCGGCTTCGTCGCCAACAGCCGCAGCGGCACGATCGTCCCCCTCGACCTCGAGGAAGGCCGCCTCCTCACCGACGATCCCACGGCCTCGTTCCTGCGCGCGAGCGCGGTGGCGACCGGCCAGTCGCGACAGCTACGCGATCTCGCCGCCTTCGTGCTCGGCGGCGACGACGGCAATGGCGAGGTGTGGCTCTGGGCGCTCGACACCTCGCGCGACCAGCTCGTGGCCGCGCCCTACCTCACCGGCACCGGTGACGACGGGAGCCCGGTGGAGGTGGCGCCCGACGCCACCGAGGCCACGTTCGTCGACGCCGACGGTAGCGGCGACAGCGCCACGCTCAGCGGGCTGGTGCTCCGCGAGGGCTTCACCACCACCGAGGACTGGTCGATCGAGTACGACGGCTCGCGCTGGTGGGCGGTGGGCAGCCGCTCGGGCACGCAGGAAACGGAGCCGGTCGGCGGGACCACCTTCAAGTCGGACTTCGGCGAGGTGGAGTTCATCATCAAGGGCGAGGCGACGGCGGGCGACCGTTTCGAATTCGCCACCGACACCGGCCTGCGCGAGTTCAGCCTTTCCGGTCGTCCCACGGCGATCCTCGGGGGCGACGGCGTGCTCTGGGTGTCGGTCGATGGCGACGCCCCCGCCGTTCACGGTCTCGACCCGGCCTCCGGGGCCACGCTTGTCACCGCCGCGCTCCCTGCCGGTGCCGCCCCCTGGCGGCTCGCGGCGAGCGACGATGGGCGCCTCTTCGTGGCCGACAGCCGCTCGCCCGCGGTGTACGTGCTCAGCGAGGGCGCGCTCGTCGACACCCTCGCCACCGCCGGGGCAGTGGTCGACGTGGCCTGGCAGGCAGGCGACGACGCCAGCGGCACGCCCTTCGAGCGCCTGTTCGTGGCCCCGCTCGGCGCCCGCCGGGTCGACGTCTACGACCTCGCCACGGGACAGTGGGTCGACCCCAACCCGGCCGACGCGCCCGTGGAGGGCGTCGACCTGGGATCGCCCATCTCCGGGCTGGCCGCCAGTGCCGGCACGGTGTGGCTGCAGCAGCCCAACGCCTGGGACGCCATCCCGCGCGTGCCCACGGTGGTGGCGAGCACGCAGGATGGCTTCGTGTTCCAGATCGACGCGGGGACGGGCTGCGCCGTCACCTCGCTGCGCGGCCCGCACGGTCCCAACGAGATCATCGACAGCTCCGACGCCTATGCCTACGCCGTGCTGGAAGACCAGGGCCCCGCGTCTGATGCCGAGCTGTCGGTCGACGGGAGCACCGGCGAGCAGGTGACGGTGTCGTCCTGCGGCGGCGTGGCTCGCGGCGAGGCCTGGACCGTCACCTACGACAGCGCCTCGGTGAGCTGGATCGTCGAGGGCTCCTTCTCCGGCGAGCAGCAGGGCCGGGCCTACACCGACGAGCGCTACCTGTCCGACACCGGCGCCATCAGCTTCTACATCGTCGGCGGCACCTTGCCGCCCACCGACGGCGACCGCTTCAGCTTCGAGGTCGACCGCGGCCTGCTCGTGATCAGCGGCATCGACAACGACGAGGACGGTCTCATCGGCGCCGCCGACGATCCCCTCGACTTCCCGTCGCGGCCGCTGGCCTACGAGGACATCGTGGGCCCGAGCGGTGGCGGCTGGGACGCCACCGACCGTCGCGAGTACGCCCTGGTGATGGCGGAGAACCAGGACGTGGTGGCGCGCTGCCACCTCGACGCCGGCGTGGCGCAGACGGGCTGGGAGTAGGCGCCCTCAGTACAACGTGAGGCGGTGAATCTCGGTCGACGACCCGCTCGACATGTAGAGGTAGCCATCGCTCGACACGGTGCAGGAGCCGTTGTTGCCGTGGTCGGTCGGGTAGTTGGTGATGTTCGACCACGAGTCGCTGGCCATGTCGTACTGCCACAGCGAGTTGCCCGAGGAGCCACCGGCCGCGTAGAGGTGTCCCGACCAGTCGCCGCAGAAGATGTCGTTGAGTTGCGACTCGGGGATCCGCGTCATGCGGCTGATGCTGCCGGCGCTGATGTCGTAGCGGTAGAGGTCCTGCGAGGCGTAGCCGCCGAAGTAGATGGCCTCCTCGGTGGGGTCGAAGGCCAGGCGGGTCTCGTAGAGGCTCCCGAGGCCGGAGTTCACCTCGCTCACCGTGTCGGTATCGACGTTGTAGATGATGATGCGCCCGTTGTTGCTGTAGCCGTAGATGTTGCCGTCGCAGTCGGCCACCGTCTGGTTGTAGTCGTCGCCGCCCCCGTAGCTGGCCATCGTGGTCCAGGTGTCGGTGGCAATGTCGTAGTTGTACACGTTGCTGCAGCCGATCATCCACAGGTCGCCGTCGTAGGGGGCCATGCTGTTCCAGGGCCGGTTGCAGGGCGTGCCACTCGACACGCGCGTCCAGGTACCGGACGAGGGCGTGTAGTACTGCATGCGGCTGCCGTAGCTGTTCCACAGGTAGTCCATGTCGTCGCCCATCCAGGTCATGAGCGAGTAGGTGGCGTCCGGGGCGGATGAGAGGCGCGTCCAGGTCGTCCCGTAGGTGCCGCCGAAGCCGGGACTGTCACAATCGCCGCTGCCGATGGTCACGCTGTAGCTGTCACTGGTGCCGTCGTCGTCGCCGTCGTTGGGCGTGACCGTGCAGGTCCACACCTCGCCGCGCGTGGTGTCGGCGGCATCGACGGTGTCACCGGTCTCGTAGGTGGTGGTGGCGCTGGTGTAGGCGGTGCCGTCGACATCCCACTCGATGGTGTAGCTGATGCTGTCGCCGTCGTCGTCGCTGCTGGCGGTGTCGATCACGCACACGAGGTCGTCGTTGCCCGCGGGCGGGTCGGGATCGATCGACACGCTGGGCGCGGTGGGCGCGGTGTTGGCACAGGTGACGGAGTCGGTGCCGGTGGTGCCGTAGTCGGTGCCGTCGTAGGGGGTGACCACCACGGTGATCACCTCGTTCTTGTCGAACCAGGTGACCCCGGAGATGGCGGTGGCGGTGCTGCCGATGAGGGTGCCATCCACGTACCAGGCGTAGGAGAGGGTGACCCGGTCGCCGTCGGGATCGCTCGACGACACGGTGGCGCTCAGCGTCTCGTCGGTGGTGGGGTCGGACGGGGACAAGGTGACACTCGTCACCTCGGGCGGCGCGTTGTCGATGACGAGGGTGTCGGTGACGGCGGTGCCGTAGTCGGTGCCGTCGTAGGGGGTGACGGTACACACCACGGTGTCGCCCTTGTCGAAGCCGCTCGACAGCGAGGACCCCGAGCCCGCCGAGCTCCCGTTGACCGTCCAGGCGTAGGTGGAGCGGTCGGAGTCGCCGTCGGCGTCGGAAAAGCCGGTGGCGGTGCAGGTGAGGGTGTCGGACACGTCGGCGGGGTCGGGGGTGATGTCGGCGCGGGTGGCGCTCGGGGCGGTGTTGCCGATGGTGAGGCTGTCGGAGCCGGCGGGACCATCGACGCTGCCGTCGTTGGGGGTCACGTCCACGCGCCACGTGTCGCCCTTGCTCGTGGCCGAGTCGGGGAGCGTGTAGC
>VGRQ01000163.1 GCA_016875315.1 Deltaproteobacteria bacterium
CTTCCTCGCCGCGGGCGCGAGCGCGGTGGTGGGCACGCGCTGGCCGGTGCGCGACTCCGAGGCGGCCGCGTTCGTGGACGATTTCTACGCGGCGCTCGGCGAGGGGCGGACGGTGGCGGGGGCGGTCGTCGCGGCCGAGGCGCAGGCGTCGTCCGGGCGCGCGGCGCGGGAAGCCTGGGTCGTGGTGGGCGATGGAGGCGTGGTCGTCGTCCCCGGGGGTGTCCAGCGGTTTCCGCTGGCGCCGATCGCGCTCGGCGCCGCATGCCTGAGTGGGCTCGGCGCGCTCGTCTACCGGTGGCGGGTGAGGGGAAGGGGCAAGGGCTAACGTTAGTCGAGGGCAACCCACGGAGTCCGCTCGATGTCCAGCCTCTTGCTCGCGCTCACCCTCGCCCTTGCCGGGGATCGCGGCGCCACCCAGGAAACGGCCACCATCACCGTCAACGGCCGCGCCGTCGCGACCACGGCGCGCGTGCACCGCGGCGTGGCCTACGTGCGGCTCGACGAGCTGAAGGAGGCGCTCGGCGTCGGCGGCGACCGGGGGACGATGAGTGTCAGCGACTCGCGACTCAGCGCCGCCGAGGGCAGTGGCCGCGCGCCCATCAACAACTCGGGCGACGTGTCCAACGGCGTCGTGGAACTCGACGGTGTCAAGTACGTGCCCTGGAAAGACGTCCTCGGCGCCGCCGGGGGCTCGCTCTCCGGCACCGCCGCCGCCGGCGCCACGCTCGCCGGCACGCTCCCGGCCTCGTGCGGCTCGTGCATCATCGACCCGCTGTTCATCGTCGACCCGGCGTTCATCGTCGACCCGGCGTTCTGAGGCTCAGCCGGCGAGGCCGCTGGCGTACGCGTCGCGCCGTGATATCATTTTGATATGCAAGCAATCCACATCCGCGACGTGCCCGACCACGTTGTCGCGGCGCTCAAGCGACGAGCCCGCGCGAATCACCGGTCGCTGCAAGGCGAGGTACTCGCCACGCTCGAAGAGGCAGCGCGCCGCGCGCCTCCGCCCGAGCCACCGGCGCCGCT
Source organism: Deltaproteobacteria bacterium (assembly GCA_016875315.1). Lineage (GTDB taxonomy): Bacteria > Myxococcota_A > UBA796 > UBA796 > SXON01 > SXON01. Next base: position 1,027 of record VGRQ01000163.1, read on the forward strand.
CCGGCTCGCCCTTTCCCTCGCGCCCGGCACCGGCTCCTGGTCGCGCGAGGACACCTACGATGACGATGCGCGCTGATTGCTTCGTCGACACCAACGTGCTGCTCGCGGCCACGGCCGTTGCCCGGGCCGGCCACGCCGCAGCGCTCTCCTTTCTCGAGGCCGGGTTCGCGGAGCGTTCGCTGTTTCTCTCCGGGCAGGTGCTGCGCGAGTACATCGCCGTTGCGACGAGGCCGGCGGCGGCCAACGGGCTGGGGCTTTGCGCGGTGGACGCGATCGAGAATGCCCGGCAGTTTCTCGACCGGAGCAACTTCCTGCCGGAAGACGAGGCCGTGCGCGACGCGCTCCTCCACCTTTTCGAGACCACTCCGTGCGCCGGGAAGCAGGTGCACGACGCGAACATCGCCGCGACGATGGTCGCCCACGGCATCGGCGTGCTCGTCACGCTGAACCCGCGCGACTTCGAGCGCTTCGCGTCGCGCATCAGGATTGTCGGACCAGACGAGAAAGCCCCATCCAAACCGTAGCTTGGATGGGGCTTAGTGGTAGTCCCAAGGGGATTCGAACCCCTGTCTATGCCGTGAGAGGGCACTGTCCTAGGCCTCTAGACGATGGGACCAGTGAGAGGGTCTATGTGGTTGAGGCGCTAGGGGTCGAACCTAGAGTCTTCAGGGCCAGAACCTGACGTGTTGCCAGTTACACCACGCCTCAGCAGGCGGGACGCCATCTAGTCGCCCACCGCCGGGCCGTCAAGCGCCCCAGCACGCGTTCATGCGCCGAAGCGCCGCCTCGCGGCCGAGCACGTGGAGGCTTTGCCAGAGTCCAGGCCCTACTTTCTGGCCCGAGAGCGCCACGCGGAGGGGCTGGGCGAGCTTGCCGAGCTTGAGACCTTGCGCCTCGCAGAAGGCCTTGCCCGCCGCCTCGAGCGCCGGTTCCGTCCACTCGGGCACGGCCGCCAGCGCCGCGGCGCAGGCGCGTACCAGCGTGGACGAGGGGGCCAGGATCTCGGCGATCGCCGCCTCGTCGCGCGCCACGCGGTCGTCGGCGACGAACATGAACGTCATCGCGTCGGCGAGCTGGGCGAGAGTCTGGGCGCGCTCGCGCAGGGCGACCACGGCCGCCTCGAGGCGATCGTTGGCGGCGAGATCGCGCTCGTCGAGGAAGGGGCGGAGCTCGTCGGCGATGCGCGCGGGCGGGAGCGTCTTGAGCCAGTGGGCGTTGACCGAGAGGAGCTTGGTGTAGTCCCACTTCGAGGGCGAGCTGCCGATGCCCTCGATGGAGAACACCGCCATCATCTCGCTCACGGTGAACAGCTCCATGTCGCCGTGCGACCATCCAAGTCGCGACAGGTAGTTGACGAGCCCCTCGGGCAGGATGCCCTTCTTCTTGTAGTCGCCCACGGCCACGTCGCCGTGGCGCTTGGACATCTTGCGGCCCTGCTCGTCGAAGATGAGCGGCAGGTGGCCGAAGCGGGGGGGCGTGGCGCCCATGGCCTGGTAGACCAGGAGCTGCTTCGGCGTGTTGTTGAGGTGCTCGTCGCCGCGCAGCACGTGGCTGATCTGCATGTCGACGTCGTCGCACACCACCACGAAGTTGTACGTGGGGACGCCGTCGGTGCGCACCAGGATGAAGTCGTCGAGCTCGTCGGAGGCGTAGCGCACGGGGCCCTTCACGAGGTCGTCGACCACCACGTCTTCGCCGTGCGGCACCCGCAGGCGGAGCACGTGGGGCCCGCAGTCGGCGCCCAGGTTCATGTCGCGACAGCGCCCATCGTAATGGGGCTTCTCCTTGCGGGCGTCTTGCTCGGCCCGCAGCGCGTCGAGGCGCTCGACGGTGCAGGTGCAGCGGTAGGCCGTGCCGCGGTCGAGCAGGTCGGTCGCCACCCGCGCGTACCGGTGGTAGCGCTGGGACTGCCGGTAGGGAGCGTGGGGCCCGCCCACGCCCGGGCCCTCGTCCCACGTGATCCCGAGCCAGCGCAGGCTCTCGTAGATTGCCTCGACCGCCGCCTCCTGGTTGCGGTCCTCGTCGGTGTCCTCGATGCGCAGGACGAAGCTGCCGCCGTGCTGCCGGGCGTACATCCAAGAGAAGAGCGCGGTGCGGGCACCGCCGATGTGGAGGTAGCCGGTGGGGCTTGGGGCAAAACGGGTGCGGACGGTCGGCATGGCGCGCGGGGTCTACCCGCTTCTGCTCAGGCTGTCTCAGGGTGGGTGCAGGCCCGGTCGCAGTTGTGGATGGCGGCGCGGTGGTCGGCGAGGTCCGGGGGAAAGCTGCTGGCGCCGCCGCCCTTGAAGGAGCAGGCGACGACGCTGCCATCGGGCAGGAGCAGCACGCGGCGGCTCGCGACGGGACAGTGCCCCCCGGTGCGCCGCTCGCCGGGGAGACCGTCCGGCCCGACCCAGGGCGCCGAGGCGACGACGCGGTCGATCCCGAGCGACCGGGCACGGGCGCGAAGATCGTCGCCGGGCGCCGCGTGGCCGCGGACGTGCAGGTGGACCGAGAGTTGTCCCGCGCGGCTGTGGCGCGCGTGTACCAGCGCGCGCGCCGCCTCCTCGGCCTCGGCGTCGAGCGCCTCGACCACCAGCTCGCAGGTGGCCATTCCCCGGTCGAGCAGCTCCTCGGCGCGGGCCTGGCTGAGCCCAGCGGGGCCGGTGCGCACCGTCGTGGCCATCTCGAGGCGGTGGCAGAAGCGCACGAGATCGGCGAGATCGCGGTGGTCGGCCCGCGCGACGATCCGCGCCGGCATCGGGCCGGCCCACTGGACGAATGCAACTACCTGCTCCTGCCACCCGTCGATGTCGAGCTTCGCGGTGGGCACCTCGCCCGGGCCATCGAAGTCGTCGAGGCGCAGGTCGACCCGGGGCGGCCGGGGGACGATCCCGGCCAGCGACGGGAGGCGGGCGCGCAGGGCGGAACGGGCGCGGATCCGGAACGACTCGAGGAGCTTCATGCGGCGGGCCGCGGTGTATCGCGCCGGCGAGGTTAGAAGCGGCGGCGTGCGCTACACCCTCGCGATCCTCGGGGCCCTTTGTCTCGCCTGCGGCGCGAGCCCCGAGGCCGACGATGCGAGCGCCTACGTGGCGGCGATGGAGGGCCCGCTGCGCGACAATGCGGCGATGGCGCAACGCTTTCTCACCAGCGCGTCGATGGTGAAGAAGCAGACCACCGACGGGCCGCGCCTCGCTGAAGACCTCGCGAGGGAGCTCGCGCCGCAGGCCGAGGCGCTGGCCAAGGCGGTGGGGGCTGTCGATCCCGACTCTCCCCGGCTCGACGAGGCGCACGCCGTGATCGTGAAGGCCTGGGTCGACCGCGCGGCCGCCTACGGCGCGATGCGCGATGCCTGGACCTCGGGCGATCTCGCCGCCTGGGACGCCGCGGTGAAGAAGAACACCCAGTCCAAGTTCGACGAGGAGCGCTACTTCAGCGAGGTGAACCGCTACCTCGCCGTGTACGAGCTCCGGCTGGAGCAATACCCGGAGTAGCGCCTCGCGCCCGCGGTTGACACGCCGCTCCTCCCGGGCTAACCGCCGCGGCTCCCGCTCTCTGGCATTCGGAGATCGACGTGATCGTCGCCCTCGCAGACATCCCTCATCGCGGCCTCGAGGTCGCCCTGGACCACTCCGCCTGGGCGCGCGCGGCCGCCGGCGAGGGTCTCGGCGGCGACGTGAAGGCCTTCACCGGCCAGTTCAGCGTCACCCGCCACGGCAAGCACGCGGCGGTGGTCGGGGAGCTCCACGCGGTGGGCGAGGTGGCCTGCGACCGCTGCGGCGCGCCGATCGTGGTCAGCCTCGGCGGCGAGCTGAGCTGCCTCTACTCGCCGCTCTCGGCCCTGCCCGAGCGCACCGGCGACGAGGAAGGCCTGCCGCGCCCGCCGGTCGCCCTGCCCTTCGAGGTGGAAGACGTCGGCGAGTTCGACGGCGAGCACCTCGACCTCGCGCAGGTGGTGCGGGAGTGGTTCACCGTCGAGCGGCCGGCGCGGCTGGTCTGCGCCGACGTCGATCCTGATAGCGATTCCGCCTGTCGCGACCGGTTTCGCTCGCTGGCTGGCCCCGTCACGGCGCCGCCCGTCGATCCCCGCCTCGCAGTACTCTCCAAACTCAACGTCAAGGACTAGCCCATGCCCGTTCCCAAGAAGCGCGTCTCCCGCAGCCAGCGCGACCAGCGCCGCGCCCACGACGCCCTCACGCTCACCGCCGCCATCGAGTCCTGCCCAGACTGCGGCGCGCCCAAGCTGCGCCATCGCGTGTGCGACGCCTGCGGCAGCTACCGCGGGAAGAAGATCTTCGCCGACAACGACACCGCCTCGTCTTCCGACGAGTAGCCCTTGGCCGACCCGCGCCCCGTCGCGCTCGACGCGTTCGGCGGCGACAAGGCGCCCGAGGCCATGCTCGAGGGCGCGGCGCTCGCCCGCGACCAGGGCGTCCCCGTGCTCCTCGTGGGCGACGCCGAGAAGCTCAAGGGACGGGTGCCGAAGGGCGTCGACGTAGTCCACGCCCCGGGCGTCGTCGGCATGGACGAGCCCGCGAGCTCGCCGCTCCGGAAGAAGACCGACGCCAGCATCCGGCGCATCTTCGAACTGGTGAGGGAGGGCGTGGCCCAGGCCGCCGTCACCTGCGGCCACTCGGGCGCGGCGATGGCCTCGGCGCTCCACGTGCTGGGCCCGCTGCCCGGCATCGATCGCGCCCCGTTGGCCACGGTGGTTCCCCGTCGCGACGGCGGCCAGCTCGTCCTCCTCGATCTCGGTGCCAACGTCGACTGCAAGCCGATGCATTTCGCGCAGTTCGCGGTCCTCGGCGAGAGCTACGCGCGGGCGGTGCTCGGCATCGAGCAGCCGCGCGTGGGCCTGCTGGCCAACGGCGAGGAGCGGGGCAAGGGCAACACGCAGGTACGCGCTGCCTTTCCCGAGATCGAGGCGCTCGGGCTGGCCTTCGTGGGCAACGTGGAGCCCCTCGGCGCGCTGCGCGGCGAGTGCGACGTGCTGGTGTGCGACGGCTTCGTGGGCAACGTGATGCTCAAGACGGTGGAGGGCACGGTCGAGGTGGTGGGCGCGATCCTCCGCGAGGAGCTGCGGCGCCGCTACGACGGGCTGCTCGGTCGATGGCTGATGCAAGGCGCCTTCCGTCGTTTCCGGCAGCGCACCACCTACGACTCGGTGGGCGGTGCGATCCTCCTCGGTGTCAACGGGGTGGCGGTGGTGGGCCACGGGCGTGCCGATGCCCGCGCCGTGGCGAGCGCCGTTCGCTACGCGCGCAATTGTGCGGGCGCCGGGCTGGTAGCCAGCGTCAGAGCGCGCGCGCAGGAGAGGCTAGATACTGGCGAGTCAGAAGCGGCGGCGATAGTCGGGGCCCCGTTCCGAGGACGGCCCAATGGCTAACGAAGAAACCATCAACCGCATGCGCAACCTCATCGCCGAGTCGCTGGGCGTGAACCTCGCCGAGGTGGTGCCGAGCGCCTCCTTCATCGACGACCTCGGCGCCGACAGCCTCGACATCGTCGAGTTGGTGATGGCGATCGAGAAGGGTTTCAACATCGAGATCCCCGACGACGATGCCGAGAAGATCTCGACGGTGCAAGACGCCATCGACTACATCCACAACAAGCAAAAGTAAACCATCGTGAGTCGACGGGTGGTCGTCACCGGCCTGGGGGCAGTGACGCCGTGCGGAAACGACGTCCCGTCCACCTGGGCGTCAATGGTGGCGGGCCGCTCTGGTGTCGCGACCGTCGCGAAGTTCGATCCCTCGGGCATGCCCGTGCGGATCGCGGCCGAGGTCAAGGGCTTCGAGGTCGAGCGGCGCATCGACAAGAAGCTGGCGCGTCGCCTCGATGTCTTCGCGCAGTACGCGATGTTCGCCGCCGACGAGGCCCTCGCCGACGCGGGCCTGTCCCCGCTCGCCGGCCCCAACGGCGAGGGAGACGAGCGGTTGGGCGTGTACGTGGGCACCGGTATCGGCGGGCTGCAGGAGATCGTCAACGGCAGCCGCCTCTTCGACCAGCACGGATGGAAGGGCCTGTCCCCGTTCTTCATCCCGCGCGCGCTGACCAACCTCGCGGGCGGTCAAATCGCCATCCGCTACGGCGCGCAGGGCCCTGCGCTCTGCGTCACCACCGCCTGCGCCACCGGCAACCACGCCATCGGCGAGGCCTGGCGTGCCATCCAGAACGACGATGCCGACGTGATCATCGCGGGCGGCTGCGAGGCAGCGGTGTCGGCGGTGGGGCTGGCCGGCTTCATGGTCATGCGCGCGCTCTCCAAGCGCAACGACGACCCGGCCACCGCCTCCCGGCCCTTCGACAAGGACCGCGACGGCTTCGTGATGGGCGAGGGCGCGGGGATCCTGGTGCTGGAGGAGTACGAGCACGCCCGGGCGCGAGGAGCCAGTATCTACGCGGAGATCGTGGGCTACGCGCTCAACAACGACGCCTACCACGACACGGCACCGTCCCCGGGCGGCGCGGGGGCGGCGCGCTGCATGCGGCTCGCCCTCCGTTCGGCGCGCTTGTCCCCGGGCGACATCGACTACATCAACGCCCACGGCACCAGCACCCCGCAGAACGACGTGAGCGAGACGGCGGCGGTCAAGACGGTCTTCGGGGAGCACGCTTACAAGCTGGCGATGACCTCCACCAAGGGCGTCACCGGGCACCTGCTCGGCGCAGCGGGCGGCGTCGAGGCCGTGGCGAGCGTCATGGCGATCAAGACGGGCATCGTGCCGCCGACGGCCAACCTCTTCGAGGCCGACCCGGAGTGCGACCTCGACTACGTGCCTCGGGAAGCGCGCGAGTCGCGACCCCGCACGGTGTTGTCGAACAGCTTCGGCTTCGGCGGGGTCAACGCCTCGCTGGTCTTCCGGGCCGTCTAGAGCCTCAGCGCCCCGCTCCAGGCCTCTGGAGCAAAGTAACTCACGACGAGGTCGGCGCCGGCGCGGCGGATGGACAGCAGCGTTTCCCGGGCCGCCCGCTCGCGATCGATGCGACCGGCACGGGCGGCCTCGGCGATCATCGCGTACTCGCCGGACACCTGGTAGGCGACGATGGGCACGTCCCAGCGCGCGCGCGCGGCGGCGATGAGGTCGAGATTGGTGAGCGCCGGCTTCATCATCAGCATGTCGGCGCCTTCGTCGATGTCGGTGGCGATCTCGCGCATCGCCTCGCGGCCGTTGGCCGGGTTCATCTGGTAGCCGCGGCGGTCGCCGTGCTGGGGCGCGCTCTCGGCGGCGTGGCGGAAGGGGCCGTAGAAGGCCGAGGCCATCTTGGCGGCGTAGGAGAGCACCAGCGTGTCGCCGAGGCCGTCGCGGTCGAGCGAGGCACGGATCGCGGCTACCCGGCCGTCCATCATGTCGCTCGGCGCCACCACCTCGGCGCCTGCGCCCGCCAGCGCCGCCGCCATGTCGGCGAGGATGTCGACGGTGGCGTCGTTATCGACCCCTCCGGGCCGGCCGTGGTCGCCCTCGTGCCAGAGGCCGCAGTGACCGTCGTGGGTGTAGGAGCATAGGCAGACGTCGGCCATGCGCACCAGCCCGCTTCCCTCGCAGGCCCGGACGGCGCGGCAGGCGAGGCTGTCGCCGCGGGTGGCGTGGGCCACGCCCTTGTCGGTGGGCACGGCGAAGAGCATGATCGCCTCGGCGCCGCCGTCCCTCGCTCGCCTCGCTTCCTCCGCGAGCGTGTCGCAACTGAGCTGCCAGAGCCCGCTGTGCTCGGGCATCTCGCGTCGGACTCCACTGCCGTCGACGATGAAGTAGGCCGGGATCAAGTTCCGCGGCGCCACGTCGGTCTCGGTGAACAGGCGGAGCATGGACTCGGTGCGGCGGAAACGGCGATTACGGCGCATCGGGGGCCTCCAGTCGGTAGGGCTCCGGGGCTAATGCGCCGTGCGCGCGAGCGGCGTCGAGCGTTGACCCGCCATGACAGAGCACCCGCCGGGCGCGGGCGAGCGCACCGGGGGCGAGGCGCTCGAGGTTGACGACCGCGGAGGGACTGGCCACGAGCACGGCATAGTCGCCGGCCAGCGCCGCGACTGCCTCGCCCGGGAGCGACGGGGGACAGGTGGTCCGGTGGGTGGCCACGGCCCGCAGCCCGGGCCAGCGCTGGGCGTTGGCGACGCCGAGGTCGCTGGTGAGCAACACCGCCTCGGCGAGGTCCACCCCGCTCACCAGCTCCTGCACGCCCCCGGTGACGCGCCTCGCGACGACAACCCCCGCCGCATCGAGCGCACGCGCGGTGGTCGGCGCGAGCGCGTGGACCTCGCGGCCGGCCGCCACCCGGGCGGCGGTGGGCACGCTGCGGGGGCTCGTCACCAAGAGGATGCGCGAGGGTGGGACATCCGGGTGGAGCGCCTCGTAGGCAACGCACTGGGCCACGATGCAGGTCCAACCGGGCAGGGGGGGCATGTCGCGCGTCAGGAGTAGAACCATACACGGTGCCGGAGGTTAAGGGTTAAGACTTTGGTATTGACGCGTCAAGAGCCAAGTCTTAGAGGGTGTTGACAGGTCGGGGTCGGGTAACTGTCGAGTGTACTCCACTCCCGACAGCGACAGCGACAGCGAGATCGACAGCGACGACCTCGATGGCGACCTCGATGACGGCTTCGATGACGACCTCGATGACGACCTCGATGACGACGACCACGGCGACGGGTCTCGGCTCGCTGT
>VGRQ01000164.1 GCA_016875315.1 Deltaproteobacteria bacterium
CGGGTGCTGGCCCAGGTCGGCGCCGACGCCGAGGCCCGCGACGCGGCCGTCCAGTGGCTCGAGGCCGGCCCCTGCCGCCCCGCGTTGCCCCACGACGCGGAGCGGTTGAGGGGAGCGTTGCTGGCGGGGGTGCGGGGTGGTAGGTGAACCACCCGGGGCGGGGGCGAACAGCAACGACGACGTCCATGTCCACGACAACGTGCCGTGTCGACTACCAGCGGAACAGCTCCGGGAGCAGGAATAACAACGGGTCAAGCGGACCCGGTCCAAACTCAACTCCTACATCGCCATCGGGCTTGCGGTAGTCGAGCTCCCAGCGGCGATTGCCCGTGCCGACTTCACGGGGCGCCCCGACGAAACTGCCGCCGAACGCCGAGGACAAGATGGGTCCATGACAAGCGGCGAATGACCGCGCTTCGCCCGGTGCAGGATCCTGTTCCGAAAACCCCGTCAGGAACACCTTCAGCAACCAGAGGGCCTCTCTGAGCGCATCCAGCTCGCGCTCCCGACGGACCCTGACCGTGGCCAGAGAGCCCAGTCTCGCGATCACCTCGCCTCCCGACGCCATCGCCGTCGGTGAACCCTCGACTCCCACGCGTTCGAGCCGTTCGCCCCTACCATCGATGAGCCGGACGTCCTCCCAGAGCGTGAACGGGCTCGGCCCCGGGCGCGGATCGTTTCCGCCGAAGCGTACGGATTTCCGCGCGAGCCGCTGAAGCGCGCGATCCACAGTAGACAGAGACCGAGCGGCATTCCAGGCGGCGAGTCCACCACAAGCGGGCGGGAAGGCCATCGCGGGCGACATGCCGCACCCCAGCCGCCGCTCGCCGGCTTCGGAGCGGCCGTAGAGTCGCCATACGCCCTCCGTGTCCCCCTCAAGCGTGAGGTAGGGGCCATCCGGCTCGCCGATGGGGACAGCTACCACTCCGACCTGAGAGGCACCCAGCCGACGGCCGACGTCGTCCGGGCCCGGCGGGGTACGCGGGGACGGCGGGCCCAGAAGCTCGTAGTTGCAGTCGGCCACCGCAGCGAGCAAACGCGCGCAGGAGTGGACTGCCTGGAGCGGCGAACCCTCGGTGACTCTGAGTGTCACGCCACCGGGCAGCCTTGCGTGAACGCACGTGACGCGCTGCGGGGCGCGGGCCCGCCCCGGTAGTGAGAGTTGGAGAATCTGCGGCATTGCGAGGTCAATGTCCACGCGCCTTCGCGCCACACCTTCGCGCTCCGCCCGTCTCCAACGGACGTCCGAAATCTCCCCGGCGATGTTGATTAACTCTCGCGCGCAGGCCTCAAGCACGGACCACCTCCCCCCGGCGCCCTTGCTCCACCTGCGCGACTGAAAAACTTGGACAGGCGCGGTTGGGGCGAGGCTACGCGTAATCTAACTACCAAACACATTGTAGCAATACCCCCGACGGGCGACAACTGATGCGTGTGCCTGCTCCTTGCATCGTTTGAACGCATGCCCGGTGAACCGATAGTCGCACCAGCCGTTCCAACCGTCGGGGCTCAGCCGCGCCGCCATCGCTAAGCACTCGTCGAGAATGTCTGGATAGAGGTCGGTGCCTCCGAAAATCCCACCCCAGTCCTGACCCTCGGCCCACTCCGAGAACCCCTGCCATGCCGACGCGCCGGCCTCAGACAGCTCCTCCCACGCTCGCTTCCCCTCCTCCATCCATCCACCGGGACCGTTTCCCCCCGGCGCCTCGCCCCACCCCTCCGGGGTTTCACACGGGCGCGGCTCGGCGTAGGCGAACGAGGACTCCTCCGCGTCCGCGTCGACCTCCCCGGCCCCGCACACGCCACGCGGGTTGTCATACCAGTTCGCCGTCTTGGTGCTCCCATCGTCCATCAGGCAGGTGAGGTGACAGTAGCATACCCCCTTGCCCTCCTCCTCGGCGTAGCTGCAATTCATCGAGAGGACCTCGTCGATCCCCGCGCCACAGCTATACCTCGCCCCGTTCCCCTCCTGCTGCGCGCGCTCCAGGGTGTAGCAGTCACACTTGTTGTTGCCGCGGCAAGTGATCGAGGCCACGCACATCGCGTGGTCGCCCAGCGCGTCGGGCACCAGCGTCCACCCCGTGACGTTGACGACCTCGCCGCCCTCGTTGCAGTCGTCGCCGACCCGCGCCGGCGGGTCGATGCCCTCGCAGGTCTGGCAGCGGCCCCAGAGGCCTGCCAGGTCGGGAATGCGCGGCACCAGCGGCGCGACCCCCGGCACGATCCCGTCGAACGCGTCGTGGAGGAACTGGGCGGCCGGGTCGAGCCCCGGCGGCCGGTTCCTCGGGGGGTCGGTCCAGCCCTGCAACCACGCCTGGAGATCGACCCGGGGTGCCGCGCGGTCCTGGCGGCGTGCCCGGGCGCGCGCGCGGCGGAGGTCGCGCCTGAGCGCGAGGTGGGGCTCGAGGTCGACCCCCGGCGGGATCACGCCTTCCTCGCGTGCACGGCGGTGGTGACCGTGGCCTGTCCCACGGCAGTGCCGGAGGAGTTCGCGAACTGCAGGCCCACCTGCACCCACATGTCGGAGCCGGTCGTGGGCGCCAGGTCGCCGGTGTTGTACTCGCCGTCGGCCGAGCGCCAGGCGTCGAAGGTGGTGGACCAGGCGCCGGGGAGTTCCTTGCTGGTGGTGGCCACGCGGTAGGCTAGCCTGCACTGGAAGCTGCCGACGAGGCCCGAGATCACGATCGTCGCCCGGAGCTTCTCCGCCGACAGGGCCGGGAGCCAGCCGGTGACGGGGACGAAGCCGTTCGTCGTCGTGTAGGTGACCGGGGTGACGGTCGTCGTGCCCACCACCTGGCCGCAGGCGTCGGTGGTGGCCTCGAGGCTGGCGTCGGCCTGCCCGGGGCTCCCGGCCTGGGTGAGCGAGGCGGCGAGGCCGAGGCGGATCCACATCTTGCCCGCGGTGCCGCCCGAGATGTCGACCTTGCCGGTGCAGTACTCCCCGGCGCCGGCCTGGGCCGTGCCGATGGTGGCCGGGTCGTCGGCCTTGTCGGGGCGGGCGGCGGCCGTCTGGTAGGCCACCTGGCACTGGATGTTGCCGGTGACGGCGCGGCGCTTGAGCGTGCACTTGGCGTTATTGGCCCCGGGCGCGAGCATCCAGGGGGTGCACCAGGTGTAGATCGGGTCGGTGCTGGTGGCGACGGCGTGGGCCTGCGCGCCGGAGGGGGGGTTGGAACAGCTGCTAGACAGGGGAACCTCGGTTGGGTGTCGCAATGTCTCGCGGTGCCGCGACCGTCGCAATGAGACTATTGTGAGTGCTTTTTTTTTAGGACTTTTTCGCCGCGTTTTCCCGCCTGTATGTATGAGAAAATACCACCACGTGTCGCGATGGCACCGCTGCGAGGCGCGAGTGCTCCGCAGCGCGGCGGGTCGCGACGGGGCGCCGCCGACCCTGTTCCCGGCTTCGGAGGGGGTGGACGCTGATACCCGCGGCACTCGCCGAGCGACTCAGGCGAGCGTTGCTGGCGGGGGTGCGGGGGAGGTAGGCGCGGCGGGCGGTTAGGGATGGCCTCTCGTGTCGCGCTTCTTCAACACCACCGGCCCCTGCGACGCCGGGCGACACTACATGCTGCCGCCCACGGTGCGCCTGCCGAGCGTCACGCGGCTCGTCGAGCGCGATCAGTACTTCGTGATCCACGCCGCCCGCCAGACGGGCAAGACGACGGCGGTCCGCGCCTTCGCCGAGGCCCTGAGGGCGCAGGGAACCGTAGCCGTGCATGCGACGCTCGAGGCGAGCCAGGGAGAGGAAGAGGTCGAGGCAGCGGAAGCCCGGTGGATCAGCGCGATCCTGAGCGCGGCGCGCTCCCTGCCCGCGACCGAGCAGCCTCCCGCTGCCCCGGCCGCGCCCCCTGGCCATCGATTCGCCACGCTCCTGGAGGCCTGGGCGAACGCCCTGCAACCGCGGCGCCTGGTGCTCTTTCTCGACGAGGCCGACGTCGTCACCGGCCCGGCGCTGGTGAACCTGTTGCGGCAACTTCGCTCGGGCTTCCACAACCGTCCCGCGCGTTTTCCGGCGTCGGTTGCGCTCGTCGGCATGCGCGACCTTCGCGACTACCTCGCCCGGGCCAAGGACGGCGCGATGGTCAATCCCGGGTCGCCGTTCAACATCAAGGCCGAGTCGATCACGCTTCGCAACTTCACCCAGGCCGAGGTCGCGGATCTCTACGGCCAACACGCGGCCGACACGGGACAGCACTTCACGCCCGAGGCGGTGGCTCGCGCCTACCACTGGTCGCGCGGGCAGCCCTTCCTCGTCAACAAGCTCGCCGGCACCTGCGTCGACGAGATCGTCAGCGACCCGTCGGTGCCAGTCCGGGCCGAGCACATCGACGCCGCGAAGGACGCGATGGTGCTCTCGCGAACCACCCACCTCCACAACCTCGCGGCGCGCCTGGACGAGCCGCGCGTGGCGGCGGTCATCTCGCGCGTGCTCGGGGGCGACGACGACGTGCCCGGCGGCGACGACCTCGACTACTGCATCGACCTCGGGCTGCTCGATCCTGTCGCGCGCCCGGCGTCGATCGCGAATCCGCTCTACCGAGAGGTGGTCGCCCGGGAACTGGCCTTGCGGGCGCAGGACAACCTGGTGTTGCCACGAGCGCCGTGGAAACGGGTCGACGGCACCCTCGACGCCCCAGTGCTGGTGCACACCTTCCTCGACTGGTGGCGAGAGAACTCTGCTTTCGCCCTGCGCAACACGCCCGATGGGTACCACGAGGCCACGGTGTTGCTTGCCTTCATGGCCTTCTTGCAGAAGGTCATCAATGGGGGCGGCCAGGTGTACCGGGAGTTCGCCGCGGGCACCGGGCGGGTCGACCTGTGCGTGGAGATCGCCGGCCAGCGCACCGCCATCGAGCTCAAGCGTGTGCGACCCGGCCGCGAGTCGCCCGAGCGCGTGCTGCGCGAGGGGCAGGCGCAACTCCTGGGCTACCTCGACACCCTCGGCCTCCGCGAGGGCTGGCTGCTGGTGTTCGACCTCCGGCCGGGCCTTAGCTGGGACGAGCGGATGTGGGCGCGCGAGGTGGAGATCGACGGCCGCCTGCTCCACTTCCGCGGCGCATAGCGCCGAGCAACACCAACGCCCCCGCCCCGTCGCAACCGCAGCCCTCCTCATCGCCGGGCGCCGCCTCCTCCACCGGCACGCCGGTGTCGCCCGCCGCTTCCACGAGGTCTTCCCCGTCGCAGTCCTGGTCCACGCCGTCGCCGGGGAACTCCACCGCCCCGGGAAACACGCTCCCATCGGCGTCGTCGCAGTCCGAGGCGTTGTCGTGCCCGTCGTAGTCGGCGTCGGTCACCACGAGGTCTGGTCCGCTCCAGGCCCCCATGTCCGCCCGGCTGCCGTCGGGGTCGGTGGCCGAGGGGTCGCCGGCGTCGATGCAGGGGCTGGTGCGCCACAGGCGCAGGTCGGCGTCCGGCTCGATGAACTGCGGGTCGGCGTGATGTTCCCGTTGCCCGGCCAGGGCGAGATGGTAGCGTCGCTGTAGGCGAGTGTCACGTCGCCCTCGATGGGGCCGGTGGCGATGACACTGTGCCCCTCCACCACCCCGCCCAGGCCGAGAATCGTGCCGTGGAGGACGGTCGTGTGCGCCAGCACGATCGCGCCCCCGGCGGCCGTCACGCCACCGCGTGCCACGGTTACCGCCGACGTGCGGAGGTCCCCGTCGTAGCTGCCAAGCGCCGTGTTGTCCGCCGACACCTGCGACCGCAGCAGCGACACCGCCCCCTGGTACACGTAAACCCCGTACACCGCGCCGGTGACCGTGCTGTCGTGCACCACGAAGTCCCCGTCGAACACCAGGCCACCATCGCTGGTGCTCACGCCACTCAACTCCCCGCTGCCGGCAAACCAGGCCACGGCGTCGGTATGGTGTCCCTCGCTGCTCAGCCCTTCCACGGTCCAGGGCCACGCGTCGCCCCACACGGGCTGGCTCCCCACGTTCCCCACCAGCACCACGCCGGAGAGCGTGCCCGCCTCGCCATCGAGCATCCGGAGCGCCGGCGTGTAAGGCGCCACGTTGGCTTCCAGGCGACTTCCGGCCATTCCTAGTCGCGACGAGGAGAGGTACACCGCGCCGCCCTGGTCGCTCGCCGCGTTGGCCACGAAGCGACTGCTCACGTCGTCGAGCCCGCCGCTGAAGATGGCGACCGCGCCCCCTCTCGTTGCCATGTTGGCCTCGAAACTGCTCCCGAGCGAGGCCACCGTCCCGCGCGCGGCGTACACCGCGCCACCCCGCTCTGCATCGCTGCCCACGAAGCTCGTCCCCTCCACCGTGAGGTTCGCACCGTCCAGCGCGATCGCGCCGCCGTGTACGGCGCTGCTGCCCTCGAAGCTGCACTCCGACACCACCGCGTCGGCGAGCATCGACATGTACACGCTCCCGCCGGCCTCGGTGGCCACCGCGCCGCTACTCGCCACGCTGTCGAGGACGAGGCGGGCGCCGGGCCCGAGGTACACGTCGGCGCCGTAGTTGGCGGCGTTGCCCTCGAAGCTCGACGCCACGACGTTCACCGTGCCCGCGTCGGCCCGGATGCCGGCCCCCATCTCGGCGACGCCACCCACGAAGGCGCAGTCCTCGAAGCTGGCGGCGCCGTTCTCCATCGAGAAAGCCCCGAGCAGCCCGCTGAACACGAGGTCGCGGGCCTCCACCTCGGAGCGGTCCACCGTCACCATGCCAGCGCCGCCGTCGTTCACCAGCGTGAAGCCCTCCAGCAGCACGTCGGCCGACTCCAGCCGCAACAGCTCCGCCTCGCCCGCGCCGTCGAGAATGGTGGTGCCCGATCCGTCGCGACTGCGCAGGGTGAGGATGCGGCTCCGCACCACGAGCGCGCCCCGGTAAGTGCCCGGCCCCACCTCGATGATGTCGCCCGCCCGGGCCACGTCGATCGCCGACTGCACCTGCCCGAAGTCGCCGGTGCCGTCCTTGTTCACCACCCACGTGGTGGCGGCGGCCAGCGGCACGAGGAGGAACATCGCGACGCGAGCATAGCGGGAGGGCCCGGCCGGCCGCGCCAAGATAGTTCCGCCGGCCTTGCCGCGCGCCCCCGCCGATTTCGTCGCCCCAGCCCGCGGTTGTGCCGTGGCGATCGGCAACTTCGACGGGGTGCACCGCGGCCACCTCGCGGTGATCCAGGTGCTGCGCGAGGCCGCGGCAAGCCTCGGCGCCGCCTCCTGCGTGTACACCTTCCAGCCCGCGCCCACCGCCGTGGTGGCCCCGCAGCGCCACCAGCCGCGCATCCAGACCCTCGACGATCGCGTGGATTCCTTGCTCGCCGCCGGGGTTGAGCACGTGGTGGTGGAGGCCTTCACGCCCGAGTTTGCCGCCCAGTCGGCCGAGCGTTTCGTCGGCGCGGTGCTGGCCGAGCGACTCCGCACCCGGGCGCTGGTGGTGGGCCACGACTTTCGCTTCGGCAACATGCGGGCGGGCAACGCCGGGAGCATCCGCGCCCTGCTCCCCGGCGCCCTCGTCCACGAGGTGGGCGCGCTCGAGCACGAGGGGGAGCCAATCTCCTCGTCGCGCGTGCGGCGCGCCGTCGGCAGCGGCGACATGCGCCTCGCCGCCGCCCTGCTCGGACGGCCGCACGTGTCGACCGGGACCGTCGTCCACGGCGACCACCTCGGGCGCACCCTCGGTTTCCCCACCGCCAACCTGTCGCTGGCCGAGGAGCTACGGCCGGGCCACGGGGTGTACGCCGCGCGAGTGGGCGAGCACCTCGCCGTGGTAAACGTCGGGCTTCGTCCCACGGTTTCTGGACAGGCCTTCCGCTTCGAGGTTCACCTCCTCGACTTCTCGGGCGATCTCTACGGCCAGCACCTCCGCGTGGCACTCGTGGAGAAGCTCCGCGACGAGCGGCGTTTCGAGAGCGTCGACGCGCTCCGGGCCCAGATCGCCCGCGATGTGGACCATGCCCGCCGGGTACACGCGTGATCACCGGCAAGACGCGTGTGTTCGCGCTGGTGGGGCACCCCATCCGGCACTCCTTGTCGCCCGCGATGCACAATGAGCTGTTCCGTCGCAAGGGCATCGACGCGGTGTACGTGGCGCTCGACGTCAAGCCCGAGCTGGCCGAGTCGGTGGCTGGCTCGATCCGCACGCTGGCGCTGGCGGGCTGCAACCTCACCGTGCCCTTCAAGGAGCGGGTGTTCCCGGCGCTCGACGAGCTGTCGACGGCGGCAAGCTGCGCCGGGGCGGTGAACGTGGTGCTCAACCGCGAGGGCCGCCTGGAAGGGCACAATACCGACGGCGAGGGCTACCTCCGCGCGCTCCGCGAGGAGCTGGGCATCGACCCCGCCGGTCGCGACTGCGCCATCCTCGGCGCCGGGGGCACCGGGCGCGCCGTGGCGGCGGCCCTCGCCGGGGCGGGGGTGGCGAGCGCCTGTTTCTTCAACCGCAGCCCGGATCGCGCCGAGGCGGCCGTGGCGGCGCTCGCGCCCCGCTTTCCCGCCGTGCGCTTCGAGGCTGCGCCCCTCGATCCCGGCGCCTTCCGCGCTCGCCCCTGGGGCATCGCGGTGAACTGCCTCAGCGGCGGCGGCATGGACGCGCTCCGCGCCCTCGACGTGAGCCACCTGCCCCGCGGCGCCGCGTGGACCGACGCCAACTACTGGATGGCCGACCCGCCGCAGCTCGTGGCCTGCGCCGGGCGCGGCGTGCGCATCCAGCGCGGCATCGGCATGCTCATGCACCAGGGCGCCCTCTCCTTCGAGCTCTTCACCGGGGTGGCGGTCGACACCGACACCATCCGCGGCGTGCTCGACATCGGCGGCTGGTAGTAGACTCTGCGCGCGATGTTCGGCCAGGCCCCCTACCTGCTGTTCTCCGGCGCCTTCTTCCTCGCGGTGTTCCTCGCGGTGAAGACGCTCGCGCCGCGCGACCTGGAAGCGGAGGCCGCGGCCGGCAACCTCCCCGGTGGACCCGAGAGCGCGCGCGAGGCGGTGCTGGTACACGCGCTGCGCCCCTTCTACGCCCTGTTCATCCCCTTCGCCCGCGGCGTGGGCGCGCCCCGTTACCGTGCCTTCGTGGAACGCAAGTTCCTCGCCGCCGGCATGTCGGGCCTGATGAGCACCGACGAGTTCATCGCCTACAAGATGGCGATGGCCGCCTTCTTCGAGGTGCTCTTCGGCGTCGTCTTCGGGTGGATCCTGCTCGGGCTCGCCGTTCCCATCCCCATCCACCTCGCGCTCATCGCGCTTGGCTCCTTCTTCCCCGACTTCTGGCTCAACGGGCTCGTCACCCAGCGGCAAACGCTCATCCGCCGGTCGTTGCCCTACGTGATGGACCTGCTCACGCTCTCGGTGGAGGCCGGCCTCGACTTCGTGGCCGGGGTTCACAAGGTGTGCGAGAAGGCCAAGCAGGGGCCGCTCATCGACGAGCTGGCCTACACGCTGCGCGAGATCCAGGTGGGCGCCACGCGGCAGCAGGCCCTGCGCAACCTCGCCACCCGGGTGGACATGTCGGAGATCCGGAGCTTCTCCGCGCTCCTCATCCAGGCCGACATCCTCGGCGCCAGCATCGGCCCGGTCCTGCGCGCCCAGGCCGACCTCATCCGCGTGCAGCGTTTCCAGGCCGCCGAGCGCGCCGGTGCCTACGCGGCCACCAAGCTCCTGTTCCCGCTCATCCTCTTCATCATGCCGGCGGTGTTCATCGTCATCTTCGGGC
>VGRQ01000165.1 GCA_016875315.1 Deltaproteobacteria bacterium
CGGTGGCGCTGTTCAACGGCCAGGCGCGGGTGGCGGCGGTGGCCCTGGCGTGCGGCCCAGTCCTGGCCCACGGCGGCGCGCGCCTGCGCACCCCGGCCTACCTGGTCCTGGCGGTTAGCCTCGTCGCGGTGAGCAGCGCGCGGTGATCGAGGTCGTCGACGTCCGGAAACGTTTCGGCCGCGCCGTGGCCCTCGACGGCGTGAGCTTCACCGTGGCCCGGGGCGAGCGGGTGGCTCTCCTCGGGCACAACGGGGCGGGCAAGTCCACCTTGATGAAGCTCCTTGCCGGGCAACTACTGGCGGCGGAGGGGGCGATCCGCGTGGCGGGCATCGACGTGGCACGAGAGCCGGAGCGCGCGCGCGCCGCCCTCGGCTACGTGCCGGAGGAGCCGCCGATGTGGGGCTACCTCAGCGCTCGCGAGACGCTGGAGTTCGTCGCTGAGCTTCGCGGAGGCGGCGACGTCAGCGCCGCCCTCGAGCTCACGGGCCTGGGCGACGACGCCGACCGGCTCGTGCGCGAGTACAGCCAGGGCATGCGGCGCAAGGTCGCCATCGCCGCCGCGCTGGTCGCGACACCACCGGTACTGGTGCTCGACGAGGCCCTCAACGGACTCGACCCTCCCAGCGCGCTGCGCATCGCCGCCCACCTCGCCGCTCTCGCCGAGGCCGGCGCGAGCGTGCTCGTCTCCACCCACGTGGTCGATCTCGTCCCCCGCCTGGCCGAGCGGGTCATCGTGCTGCGCGCCGGCCGGGTGGTCCTCGACCGCCCCGTCGCCGAGATCGGCACCACCGGCCTCGCCGAGGCCTTCAGCGATCCGGCGTCGGCCCCAGTGCCAGCCTGAGCGCGGCGAGCTTCCCGAGCACCAGCCGGTTCGCGGCGAAGGGCCCGCCGGGAGCCCAGTGCGGGCGCCCAGGCACCTCGCCCCGGGGGTGATCGTTGAGCTGGAACCAGGGGAGATTGCCCTTGGCGGCCGCGCGGATCATGCGGTGCGCGTGGCGGACTTCTTCCGGCTGGGCGTGGTCGGGCTGGGCCTGCAGCCGCACGTAGCCGCAGCGCAGGCCGGCCACGCCTCGCGTCGCTTCCCGGCAGTTCCAGTAGGCGTCGTCGTCGAGCCCGTGGCCCAGCGCGGGCACCATGATCGTCCCGCCCGCGGTGATGATCTCGCGGTCGCAGGGGCCTTCCCAGTCCACCAGCCATCGCGCCGGGAGTTCCCCGGGCCACCGCGACAGGGCGCCAACGGCGGCGGCCACGCCGAGCGAGAGCGAGAGCACGCCGAGCGCGCCGTTGCAGGCCGGGTCGGCCAGGGCGGCGGTGATGACCGCGCGGAGGTCGTCCTGGTGTTCCGGTCCCCCGTAGTCCTCCTCGCCCCAGCTCTCGCCCCGGCCGGCCGGGTCGTGCAGGTACACGGCGTAGCCAAGGCGGGCGATCTCGTCGGCGCTCACGACGGCGGCGCGCGTCATCAGCTGGTCGATGCCCTGGTGGATAGCGGGTGACACCACCACGGCGGGGAGCGGGCCCGCGCCCGCCGGGCGCACACGCACCGCCTTGAGACGATACCCGCAGCCGCTGAGCAGCTCCATCGGCGCGACGTCCACGCCGGTGCGGTGGAGCCGGGCCCGCGCGCCGCGGAGGGTGGCCCCGAGCTTCCAGGCCACGCGGACGGTGGGAGAGACGGGCTGGTCGGGCACGGGACCAAGCTAACTACAAGGACTCCAGCTCGCGCGGGACGGCGTAGTCCAGGTAGTCGCGACGCGCCTCGACGTAGATAGGCAGGTTGTCCATGTAGTACTCGTAGTAGCTGTCGTCGTAGTAGCGGTAGGGGTCGGCGAGCCCCCACTCGTAGGTCTGTTCCTGCATGTCTGCGAGCGCCGCCATCATCTCGTCGCTCCCGTAGAGCGCTACCTGCCGCATCATCTCCTCGGCGAAGGCCTCGTAGTAGTCGGGCTCGGCGAGCATGTAGGTCATGTGGGGCGTGTAGTCGGGGTACCAGATGTAGAAGGGGTCGCTGTCGTAGCTCACCCAGTCGAAGGTGCCGTCCTTGTCCCAGGGGATCCAGAGGAAGCCGCGCTCGGGGTGGTCGTACAGGTAGTAGTTGTGGCCGCAGCACCAGTAGCCGTCGCCGTCCGGCAGGATCGCCTCCGCCGCCCACTCCGAGAGCCACTCGCTCGGCTCGCCCATCGGGGCGGTGTCGGCCGGCGCGTATGACGACCAGAACTGCTCGATGCGCGAGGTGTCCACCTCCTCGTCCTCGTGGTTGTCGAGCACGTAGCCGTACTTCCACAGGTCGCCGTCGGCGTTCTCGTCGCCGAAGTGGCGCTCGAGGAACTCGCGGTCGAGCTCCTCCATGTGGGCGTAGATGCCGTAGTAGTCGCCGTTGACGTACATCAGCGCGTTGTTGGTGCATGCGCCGGGAAGTCCCACCTCGTGCAGGAACCAGTTCGCCAGGCGGTTCTTCAGCACGGTGGGCTCGTAGAAGGGCGAGTCGAAGGCCACCTTTCGCAGGCCGTGGAACCGCGCGTCTTCGTTCACCTCGTTGAAGGCGACGACGAACTGCATCTTGTCGCCGTACCAGCAGCAGGAACTATTGCCCTTCAACCGCATCATCGCGTCGGGGACCTCCTCGCCGTCGACCCTGAGCTCCTGGATCGGCACGTAGTCCTTGGTGCCATCGGAGGTCTTCCACTGCTGTTCCAGGTGGTGCCAGTCGCCCTCGTCGATCTCGATCTCGTACACCGGCAGTCGCGACTGGTTGAAGAGGTCGGAGCAGTCCCAGCGCTCGTCCTCGTCGTCCTTGTCGTCGTCCTTGTCGTCGTCGTGGTCGTCGCCGCCCCCGTCGCCACCGCCGGGCACCTCGGTCACCGGCCCGGTGTCGTAGCCCGCGTCGGCCAGGTCGACGGTCCCAGCGTCGCAAGAGAGGAGGTATACGATCACATCGGCACCGAGGTGGCATGGACACCGAGGCGGTAGGCGCCGCCCTCGCCCACGCCGCCGAGGGTGCCGCCGCTTCCGTCGTCCAGCGCTCGCACGGTGACGGTGTAGCTCCCGGCGGGGAAGGGCCCGGCGTTCTCGATCTGCGGGTCGTCGCCTCCCACGCTCGAGGCCGTCGCGATCACGGTGCCGCTCTCATCGGTGATGTCGAGCCCGGCCACGAGCAGGCTCCCGTAGGACAGGGCGCCGAAGGCCACGCTCAGGTAGGCCTCGTCGCCGGTGCCGAGGGCGTAGGCGTCGACGTCGGCGGTGCTCTCCACGCGTCCCTCGGCGTAGCCGGCGTACCAGCTCCCGGCCGAGGGCTCCTGGTCGACCATGTCCAGGTCGTCGGCCACCTCGTCGTTGGGCTCGGTCTCGCGGTCGTTGCCGTAGCCCTCCTCGGTGATGAGCACGAAGATCCACGCGCCGTAGGCCTCGCCGCCGCCACCGGCGCTGTTGCCCACCGCGAGGACGTAGCTGGTGCCCAGCGTGGAGAGCATCTGGCGCCCCTCGCCGAGCCACGCGGGATCGGCGTGGAACACCTGCTCGGCGTCCTGGTTGTACACGTCGATGTAGGGCTGCGCCGGGCTCGATTCCACGTGCTCGTTGGCCACCAGCACCACGGCGGCGTCGTCGTAGGGCAGGCCGACCGAGACGAAGTCCACGTCGGCCTCCTCCTCGAAGAGCAAGGGGAAGGAGTACCAGGAGTAGGTGTTTTCGATGTCGAAGCTGCCGCCCACCGAGAGGAGTGAATCGTCCTCGGCAGGGATGGAGCCGGGGCTGAGGATCTGGACGGTGTAGTCCGTGGAGCTAACGGGCGACTCGGAGCCCTCGTAGCTGCGACGGTCCTGCACTTGGACGTAGTACTCGGCGGTGGACGGGAAGAAGCCGAAGCACACCGAGTCGTAGGTGCTCACCTCGCCGGCCGGGTGCTCGTCTTCCCAGGCGATGCGGGTACCGTTGGCCTCGAACACTTGCACGACGGTGTCGAGTGAATCCTCCGCCTCGCCCTCGTCGCTGTTGATGACCTGGACGCGGAATTGCTGGCCGGCGGTGCCTGTGACCTTGTAGATGTCGATGTCGTCGCCCTCGATCGCGTCGCCCGACTCGGTGTCGAAGGGGAGGTCCCAGGCCGTGGCGAAGTCGTCGGCGTCGTCGGGGTCGGCGTCGGCGTCGGCGTCGGCGTCGCTATCGGTGTCGGCGTCGGACTCGCTGGGGGTGCTGCCGGTCTGGTTCACGCCGGGCTCGCAGGCGAGGAAGTGTACGAGGAGAAGCATGGTCGTAGTGTAGCTGAACGGCTTGCCCTGGCCCTCGGTCGCGTGTAGACCTGGGCCCGCCATGCGCGCCCTCACCGGAATCAAGCCCACCGCCATGCCCCACGTGGGCAACCTGCTCGGCATGATCGAGCCGGCGCTGCGCCTACAGCAGAGCCACGACGCCTTCTACTTCATCGCCGATTACCATGCGCTCACGACGTTGCACGACGCGGAGCGCATGCGCACCTACACGCGCGAGGTGGCCGCCACGTGGTTGGCCCTCGGCCTCGACCCGGCGCGGACGGCGCTGTTCGTCCAGTCCGACGTGCCCGAGGTGACGGAGATCGCCTGGCTGCTGGGCTGTGTCACCGGCATGGGCCTCCTCGAGCGGGCGCACGCCTACAAGTCGGCGCAGGCCGACGGCCGCGAGCTCAACGTCGGCACCTTCACCTACCCGGTGCTGATGGCGGCCGACATCCTTGCCTACGACAGCCACCACGTGCCAGTGGGGAAAGACCAGAAGCAGCACGTGGAGATGGCGCGCGACATGGCGGCCTCGTTCAACAGTCGTTTCGGGGAGGTGTTCGTGCTCCCCGAGCCCCTCATCCGCGACGACGTGGCCACCATCCCGGGCCTCGATGGCCGCAAGATGTCGAAGTCCTACGGCAACGCCATCGAGGTGTGGGCCGACGCCAAGGCGCTGCGCAAGAAGGTGATGAGCATCGTCACCGACAGCAGGGGCATCGACGAGGTCAAAGACCCCGACAGCTGCAACGTCTTCGCGCTCTACAAGCTCTTCGCGGCACCGGAGGAGATCGAGGCGCTGGCGTCGCGCTACCGCGCGCCTGGCCTCGGCTACGGGCACGCCAAGCAGGCGCTGTTCGAGGTGATGGAGCGGCGGCTCGGCCCGGCACGGGAGCGCTACACCGCGTTGATGGCCGATCCTGCCCGGGTCGAGGAGGTGCTGGAAGGCGGGGCCGCGCGCGCGCGCCGGGTGGCGGCGGGGGTGCTCGAGCGTGCCCGCGAAGCAACTGGCTTGCGAGGCACTCCTCGCAAAAATGTAGGCGGGACGCACCCCGCAACCTGAGCCCGGGAGACTTGACAAGTTCTTGACAATCCATTCCCGAGGACTCCCCTATTAACGCCCACCGGAGCGCCGGTTCCCCGCGCGCGTACCCATCCCCCCCGAAGGAATATCCCGCGGTCCTTCTCCCTTGACTGTCCTCCCGGTCCCCCCGCACGGACCCCAACTCTCACCAGGTGCCCAATGACCCTTCGCTTGCGTTCTTCTTCGTCCGACGGCGCGCGTCGCCGTTCCGAGCGCCTCACCGCCGAGGAAGAGAAGATCATCGCCCGCGAGATCCGCAAGGCCGAGCAGGTCGCGCGCGAGTGCGTGGCCGGCATCGACGCTGCCGAGAACATCCTCCGTCGCCGCCCCGACCGGGCCGAGCGCACGCGCGCCGGCGCCGTCGACCGCCTCGAGGAGGCGGTGCGCGCCGTGGCCAAGGCTGCCAAGAAGGACGACGACCTCCGCACCTACGCCCGCAAGGCGCAGGGCGCGTGGCAGCAGGCCGAGGAGCTGCGCTGGCGCCTCGCGATGAGCGGCAGGCGCATCGCCCACGGCGAGGCCCGCAAGCTCGCCGGCCCCTTCATGGACGAGGAGGATCTCGTCCAGGAGGGCTACATCGGCCTGCTGCGCGCCGCGAAGCGCTTCGATCCCGACCGCGGCATCCGCTTCTCCACCTACGCCCGGTGGTGGGTCCGCGCGCAGATGACTCGCGCCATCGACCACACCGGTCGTCCCGTGCGCCTGCCCGGCTGCGCCGTCGAGCAGACGCGCAACCTGCGCAAGGCGATGAAGCGCTTCGAGGCCGCCGGCATCGAGTACAACGTCGCCGACCTCGCCGAGGAGGTGGGCATCGACAAGGAGCGCGCCGAGCTGCTGCTCTCCCAGGGCAACACCATCTCGCTGGAGCAGCCGGTCGACGACGGCCCGCGCCCCCGCCCGCTGGAGCGCTTCCTCTCCGACGAGGAGGCGATCGCCCCCGACGACGAGAGCATCCAGATCCAGGAACTCACCCGGATGAACAAGGCCTTCAACGGCGTGCTCTCGGAGCGCCAGCGCTTCGTGCTCACCCGTCGCTACGGCCTGGAAGACGGCGAGTTCCGCACCTTGTCCGAGGTGGGCAAGGAGATGGGCCTCAGCCGCGAGCGCGTGCGCCAGATCGAGCGCGAGGCCCTCATCCGCCTTCGCGACCAGTCCGGCATCCGCGACCTCCGCGGGATGCCGCTGCCTGAGCCCGGCGAGGCCTAGCCCGACTTCTTCTTTCGCCGCGCCTTTCGCTCGTACATCGAGGCGTCGGCGCGGCGCAGCAGCGCCGAGGCGTCCTCGCCGGGGCTCCATCGCGCCCAGCCCACGCTGGCGCCTACGAGCGTGCCCCGCCGGATGTCGGCGGCGATGCCGAGGCTGTCCACCACGGCCTCGAGGCGGCCGGCCAGATCGTGGAGCCCCGAGGCGTTGCCGTCTTGCACGAGGAACGCGAACTCGTCGCCGCCGATGCGCGCCACGAGGTCGCCCTGGCGCGCGGCTAGGCGCAGCGCGTGGGCGATGGCGCGCAGCGCGTGGTCGCCGGCCTCGTGGCCGCGGCTGTCGTTCACCGCCTTGAAGTAGTCGAGATCCACCAGCACCACCGCCGGGGAGCGGCCCGGCCCGGCCTCGTCGATCGCTTGCAGCAGGGCGTTGTCGAAGGCGGCGCGGTTGCGCAGGCCGGTGAGCGCGTCGGTCATGGCGCGTCGCTCGGCATCGAGCCTCGCCCCCTGGGCGTCGTTCTCGATCCCCGCCACCCGGCGGGAAATGCGGAACACGAGCCCCGCGAGCACGAGCGCCAGGGTGGTCGAAACGAGCATGACCTGTCGCGTTACCCGGCGGGCAGGCGCGAGCGCCTCGACACGCTCTACCTGCACCAGTGCACCCACCCCGGCGGTGGGGGAGAAGACCCACGCCGCGAGGATCTCCTCGTCGTCGCGGCGGCCCGGTAGCCGGAGGCCCCGCGCGCTGGACCGGGCGGTCGCCGCGCGCGCGGCCGCGGTCTCGAGGCGCACCTGGGACCCGGACCCCGCGCCCGCCACGAGCTCCCTTCCACTCACCCCGAGCAAGTCGATCCGGCCACCGCGGAGGACGTGCATCGCGCCGACGGCCTCGTAGAGTCGCTCGAGGTCGATCTCGCCGCAGAGTACCCGCATCCCGAGCACCGGCCCGGGCTCGCCTGCCGCCGACGCGGCGGGGATTCGCGCGCAACGGAGCCCGGGTCCCCGCCGGGCCAGGCCACGCTCGTCCGTGGCCACCAGCGGGTCGGGAAAGGGCAGGGAGCACTCCGACCGCGGCCAGGCGAGGGCGCAGGACTCGTCGTCACCTCGCAGCTGCACGGCGCTGAACCAGTCCCCGGCGTTGCTCGCGAGGCGAGCACGGGCCTCGGCGGCATTGCCGGACCGCCGCGCGAGAGCGACCTGCACGACCGGGTCCTCGGCCATCGCCACCAGCCGGTCCTCGGCGGCGACGCTCAGGGCATCGAGGTAGCCGCCGGCCGCATGAGC
This sequence comes from Deltaproteobacteria bacterium, assembly GCA_016875315.1. Taxonomy (GTDB): domain Bacteria; phylum Myxococcota_A; class UBA796; order UBA796; family SXON01; genus SXON01. Next base: position 7,818 of record VGRQ01000165.1, read on the forward strand.
GAGGTCAGCGAGTTCCTCGTCTACCGCTGCCGCGAAGGTGGCCTCGTTCCCCCGGGCCGCGATCAACGCGGTGAAAGGAGCGGCTGCGAGCATGGCGGCGATGGTGCCGAGCACGAGCGAGCTGTTGAGCAGCTCGAGTCGAGCATCATCGTCGCGTGGTTGGCGGTCCCCCGGCACTGCGACACAGTGCCACATGTGACGCCGTGACGCAATAGTCGTTTTGGTTTTTATGATTTATGCCGAAAGCGGCGTGGGGTCATTCACAGGCCCGCTCGAACACGCGGAGCACGTTCTCGCCGTAGGCGGCGTGGATCTCCGCCGTCGACCAGCCGATGTCGAGGAGTGCCTGCGTGAGGTTGGGCAGCTTCTCGGCGCTGTCGAGGTCGGAGGGGTAGAGCGCGAAGCCCTCCCAGTCGGTGCCGAGGGCACAGTGGCGCGCCCCCACGGTGCGCCGCACGTGGTCGAGGTGGCGCGCCACGGCGCGGGCACCGCCCCGGCCGATGAAGGGGGTGACGAAGATCATGCCCACGACGCCGTCGGCGTCGGCCACGGCGCGGAGCACCTCGTCGTCGATGCCACGCGGGCTCGGGTACACGGCGGTGCAGCCGGTGTGGGAGACGATCACGCGCCCCGGCGCGAGCCGGCAGGCCTCGAGCACGGCGGCCTTGCCGAGGTGGGCGGCGTCGCAGATCATCCGGTGGTCGCCGAGCGCGCCGAGGAGCTCGCGACCGAAGGCCGGGAGCGCGGCCCCGTTGTCGGCGCCGAGGCCCACCATCGGCCGGCCCGCCGCGTTGGCGGTGAAGTGCACCAGGCCCACGTAGCGGAGTCCCTTGGCCCGGAAGGCGCCGAGCTCGTCGAGGCGGCCGTGCAGGCCATGGGCGCCCTCCAGGCCGGCGAAGGCCGCCACCCGGCCGCTCGCCCTCGCGGCGCGGATCGCCTGGGCACTGCCCGCGATCTCCATCGTGCCGCCGCTGCGGGCCACCTCGGCGGCGAGCGCGTCGAGGTCGCGATGGATGGCGGCGCTGCCCCCGCTCCAGCGCAGGGGGCTGGTCACCACCCCGAAGGCCACGGCGCCGACGTTGCCCTCGCGCAGGCGCGGGAGGTCGCTGTGGCCGAGCAGCGGCGCGCCCGGCAGGGGGTTCGGCGCGTGGCGGCGGTGCCAGTCCCAGCCGAGGAAGTAGCTGCCCAGCAGCATGTCGTTGTGGAGGTCGACCACCAGCGCGGCGTCGTGGACCTGCCGCGCCTCGCGGCTCACGACGATCGGGTCCACAGCGCCTCCATCACGTCGATCCCGTCGTGCAGGCGCCGGTCCCCCGGCGGGGCCTGCATCTGTCCCGGGTCGCAGCGCCGGGCGCGCGGGTAGTCCCCGGGCACCGGACCGGCGACGGTCCCCACCTGCGTCCGCCACGGCCCCAGCGCGGCGGCAATCTCGTCGTCATCGCCCTCGTAGACGCAGAGGACCCGCGGGAGCCCGCGTGGCTCGAGTCGCGACAAGGGCAGCCGGGCCAGGCCCCACCCGGGCCCCTCGCGCCACGTGCCCGACGCGCGCGCGAGGAAGGCGAGGCGGCGGATCTCGCTCGCTTCCTCGGCGCTCACCCGCCCCCGGGGCCAGCGGCGCTCGGCCTCGGCCATGGCGCCGGCGAGGGCGTCGAGGTCGAGCGCCCGGCCGAGTATCGCCGCCGGGGACATGCAGCCGCGCCCGTCGTACAGCGCAGCGTCGCGGGCGTGCGCGTGGGCGTCGCCGGTCCACGCTGCCACGCCGAACATGGGGCCAAGGCCGACGAC
>VGRQ01000166.1 GCA_016875315.1 Deltaproteobacteria bacterium
CGCCAGGTGTCCCGATGATCCTCGCCCTGCTCGCCTCCGCGCAGGCCACGATGGTGGCCAAGGCCCTCGACCCCTTCGCGCTCGCCATCCTCTCCGACGCCACCGCCTTTGGCGACGTCACCGAGGTGGAAACGCGCTGGGAGGGCGGGATGATCTGGACGGTCGCCACGCTCTCGCTCGTCGATCTCGACGAGGAGGCGGAGGTGTGGATTCCCGGCGGCTGCATGTCGGGGCTCTGCCTCACCGTGGCCGGCACCCCCTGGGTGGACGAGGGCGAGCGCGTGTTCGTGTTCCTCCGCGACGAGCAGCCCACCTCGCTGGCACAGGGGCTCTTCCACGTGGAAGGCGACGTGGCAGTACGCGACACCGAGGGCCTCGCCGTGCGCGAGGGCGCGAAGCCGCAAGCCGCCTACGAGATGAGCGAGATCCGTCGCGCCGAGGCCACCGTCCCGAGGCGCCGCGGCGGCTAGCTTGCGACGGCCTGCAGCATCTGGTCGCGACACCACGGCCCGAACGCGAGCGCAGGAAGGCGACGTGTCCCACCTCGTCGATGATGATCTCGTCCACCAGCGTGGCGAGGTGCGCCCCCATGGGCGTGCCCTCGAAGAGATCCATCGCGATGGCGCGCAGGCGGCAGAACAGCGTGATGCCCACCGCCTCGGCGATGAGCGTGATGCAGTCGGTCCACATCGTGGGCAGGCGCGGGAAGAAGCGCAGGAAGAGGCGGGGCCCCAGCGGTGGCGGTGCCAGCTGGGCCTCGACGCCCAGCGCCCGCACGCCGTCGAGCAACATGCGAGTGTGGTACAGCTCGTCCCGCGCGATGTACTTGTAAGCTTCCTTCTCGTCGCCCTCGCCGGGGAGAGCGTCGTCGAGTCGCACGTTGACCCTGTACTCCTCCATGGGGGCGAAGGCGATGTTCACTTGAGACCTCGGGAGGACGACCGATCTCTATCTCGACTCACTGACATATGTCAATGACAAATGTCAGCGTGCCGAACGCTTGACATGTCAACGCGCGCAATGTTCTACTGGCAAGACCGCCCCGGGCGGGGGAGGATGGTCTCGTGAAGCTCCTGTTGCGCGTGATCGCCACGCTCTGGGCGGGCGGGGTGGGCCTCGTCGGCTGCTGGGTGGCAGCGCCCCTCTTCAGCGGCACCGCCACCGCCAGCTTCGACGTGCCCGCGCAGGCCTCCATCCCGGCGCCAACCAACGAGTTCGCGCGCAGCTTCGTGCAGGCGCCGCCGGCCGGGGCGAGCGGCCCCACCGCGGGCTGGCGCACGCCGGGCGAGGCGGAGCTCGACCTGGCCGTGGAGCCTCCCGAGGAGTGGGTGCCCCCGGAGTGGTTCCCCTCGTCTCCCGACATCCTCGCGCTCTCGGCGATGGACGGCGACGGCCCCACCACCGGGCCTCACGTGAAGAGCCGCGCCGCCTTCGTCTACGACATCGACCAGGGCGCGATCCTCTACCAGAAGAACCCCGACGATCCGCGGCCGGTGGCGTCGATCACCAAGGTGGTCTCCGCGCTGGCCTATGCCTCCACCCGGCCCGATCCCGACCGCGAGGTGGTGATCGGTCCCGAGCAGTACCCCACGCGTTCCGGCGCGCGCTCGCGCCTGTCGACCGGCGACGTCACCACCGGCATCGACTTGCTCGGCGCGGCGATGGTGTCGTCTGACAACCGGGCCGCCCTCGGCCTGGCCGCCGCCGCCGACATGCACCTCGAGCAGTTCGTGGGCCGCATGAACGCGGTGTCGATCGAGCTCGGCATGACACGATCCTCCTGGGTCGACCCGTCGGGACTGGAAGACGAGAACCTCTCCACCGCGCGCGACATCGCCAAGGCCACGGTGGCCGTGGCCACCCACCCGATGCTGGCGCCGGTGGCCAGCGCCCCCCACTGGGACCTCTGGCGCAAGAACAAGAACTACGTGCGTCGACTCGGCTCCACCGACCGCCTCAACGGTCGCGACGACCTGCTCGTGGAGACCGCCAAGACCGGCTACACCGACACCGCGCGCTACTGCTTCACGACGGTACTGCGCACCGAGAGCGGCCACCGCCTCGCGATCACCTTGCTCGGCGCCGACGGCAAGATGACGCGCTGGGCCGACGTGAACCGCATCCTCGGGTGGATCGACCAAGAGGAATAGGCAACGGCCACCCACGGGGTTGGGTGGGAGCTCGAAGGGCCCCGTTACGCGGGTCAGTGACTACGGCGTGCCTGCTCGCGCGGCAGTTGACCTCTCTCTCTGCAATATCGTTGCCGCTTCTACCGGAGTCTGCGGTGAAGCGAGTCCCTCTCACGCCCATGGTGATCTTCTGCAACTCAGACACCAACATCGCATTCCCCGCCACGCCGTGGATGGATGCCAGCGAGTTGGAGATGACGCGCGAGACGCGCGAGACGCGGAACATGCCTAGTTCGAACGCCATGACGGTCACGCTGGGGGTGCAGACCTGCGACGTCCCGAACACCGTGGACGCTGCCGTGGCGCTGACTGCGTCAAGGTCGACCGATGGGCTGACGTTTCCCGCCGCTTTTACCGACCGAAGCGGCACGACCGGGGGCAAACAACTCGCTCGGTTCGTGTACCTCGCCAGGAACACCACGGCATCTGACACCACCGTGCGTCTCGCGTGGGTGGCGGGCGTCGTCCAGCACCAGAAGAAGTAGGTCGCAGTTGGCTTGCCGCGATCGCTCGAACTGCGGTTGCGACGAGTGCATGATCGCGGACCTCGGTAGATCGTGGTGGTCGCAGGGTTGCGGCACGCTGAGCCCGTCGAGTGCCGATGCCTTCGCTCTCGGTCGCGATGGAATCCCGGCGAAGGGCCTGCTGGCTGTCCCCGGCGCGCACATGGATCCAACACCAGCCCGCGGGCGGGCGGTGGAGTGCGACTGCGGCGTCGTGGAGTCCTCGGCGGAATCTCCACGGACGACGGGCGGCCCCGCGCGTGCCGGATGGGCCCTGCCGGGACTCGCTGGTGTCCCGTCGGCCCTCCTGACTGCTTCGACTGCGGCGCCGCCGCCGTCCACATCGACGTGCGACGGAGAGGTGGTGTCCGACCTCCCCGATTTCACCACCTCCGGCAGTCTCTGTTCCTCCTCATTACCAGCGAATAACAGAGAGTATTACACAGACGGCTGTCCAGAGTCCGCCGAGGATTTCCTGCGCGAGGCAGTGTGTCTGCTGCGCGAGAACCCCGAGATCGTCGCGTGGGCGGTGAAGAGCGCCTACCCGGCGACGGGACACAAGCTGGGCAGCGCACCGGAGATCGCTATCGATGTGCTTTCGTTGATTTATGAAGAGTTGCCGAAGATTTTCTGCGACGTGGGAAGTGACCCAGAGTCACTTTGCATGACGGCGTCGGGCGACGGCACCTACGTCAATGCCTACATCGGCGGCGATAGAATCGGCGTGTGTCTCGGCTCTCAGACCGACGGGATGCTGTCATCGACCTACTGGGCTTATCAGCTATGGAAGTGCGATGAGTCTGGTCGCGCACTCGGACTGATCTACATGGCGACGGTGCTCCTCCACGAGCACCTGCACGGGATCGGGGATCGACACCCGGCGAGTGACTCCGACGCGTGCGACTACATTCGCGTGGCACAGAACAACTTCCTCTGGCTCGCGTTGTGGCGCTTTCCGGAAGCGGCCCGATCATGCGCTGCACAGCCGGAGATCTTCTCGGAGTCGGGCTATCCAAGTGCAGAGCTCATCGATAAGCTCGAGGAAACCTTGTGGTTGCCGTACTGCTGCGACCCTCTCGCGGCTGACTCGGGTCCTCGGGGCGGTCGGGTCGGCGTGCCGGAACCCTTCGACCTTCGCATCGACGAGTTGCTCGGGGAGAGCGTCGCGTCTCTGCCGGTGCTGGCCTGATGTGGGGTCGACGCCTCCCAATCGTTCTCGCGGCCGTCGGCTGCATGTCGACTAGGAGCGATTCCGGGCCCGCCGACTCTGGCGGCGGGGACCCGGAAGCCTGCGTGGTGGTAGACGGGCCGATCTCCGAGGGCACCTGGTGGGGTGACGGTGCGCCGGTGTTGCTGAAGGCGCACTCCGATGGAACAGGCACGTTCGTGTACTGCGCGTCGAAGGCCGAGGTCGCCTCAACCAACGCCGTCAATGGAGTGGTGGACTGGGAAGTTTCCTGGTTCGACACCACGCCCGGCGACTCCGACAGCTGGAGCGGTTCCCCGGTGGGGGAAACGACGTTTACCGGCGTGGCGTGCGTCGATCGAATCAGCGGCAGATTCGGGGAGGGTCGGTCGGTGGTCTTCACGCTTCAGAACGAGAGTGGGTGTTGCGGGTGTGAGTGAGCTTTGAGCCCTGGCCCGGGGAGGCCCACGTGAGCAAGTAGCCGCCGGGGGATAGGCCCCGCGCCCCATGCGCACCCCCGTCCACGTCGTCGGCGGCTTCCTCGGCACCGGCAAGACCACCGTCCTCCTCCACGAGCTGGCCGCGCGCGAGGGCAAGGAGCGCTGCGCGGTCGTCGTCAACGACTTCGGCACCGCGCAGATCGACGCCACCTTGCTCGGCGGCAACCTCCGGGTCACCAACATCCCCGGCGGTTGCGTGTGCTGCACCGCCCCGGAGGGCCTCGCCCCGGCGATCGTCGCCATCCTCGACGAGCTGCGGCCCGACCGCATCTTCATCGAGCCCTCGGGCCTCGCCCGCCCGCGCGACGTGGTGGACATGCTCTCCCGGGGCGCCCTCGCGGCCCGCATCGAGCTGATGCCGACGATCGTGCTGGTCGACCCGGCGGCGCGTCCCGACCCGCACCTGTTCGCCGAGCAGATCGACGGCGCCGACGTGCTGGTGGCCAACCGCTGCGACCTCGCCGATGTCGACCAGATCGCCGCCTTCGACGCCCTCGCCGCGAGGCTGTGGCCGCCGCCGGTGCTGGCCGCTCGCGTCGTCCGCGGGCGCCTCCCCGCCGAGGCCTGGGCCTGGCCCGAGGGGCAGGGGCCGCGCGCCCGCGAGGGGCACGAGCACCACCACCATCACCACCACTCCACCGAGGGCTACGCGGCGCGAAGCTGGGTTTTCGAGCCCACGCGCCTGTTCTCCTGGGACCGCGTGCGCGCCGTGGCGCTCACCCCGGGCATCGCCCGCTGGAAGGGCGTCTTCCGCTGCGACGTGGGCTGGTACCGCCTCGACATCGCCGGGGGACAGGTCCACGCCGCTTCCACGGCCTACCGTCGCGACAGCCGCGCCGACGTGATCGTCGACGAGGGCGTGAATCTCGACGCGATCGACCGCGCGCTGCACGCGGCGCTCTTGCCCGACGCGGCGCCCAACCCCTGGGACGGCGAGGTGCTGAACCTCGTCGACGCCGACGGCAACGAGTTCCCGCTCAGCCGGGGCGCGCTCACCGCCCTCCCGGGACAGGTGCCCGACGTGTCGGCCATCGTCCCCGGGCGGCAGGGGGCGGGCGTGCGCCTCGCGGAGGTGCTGCGCCTCGTCCCCGGCGAGCGCTTCGTCGCCGCCGCCACCGATGGCCTCACCACCGAACCGGCCGAGGTCGACGGCGTGGGCCAGGCGGTCATCGTCCACAGCCTCGACGGCGGGCCGGTCCCCCCGGCGCAGGGCGGTCCCTTCCGGCTGCTCGCGCCGGGCGACAGCAACTGCAAGAACGTGAAGGGGCTGGCGCGGATCCGGGTGCTGCGCGGCTAGCCGGTCCTACAGCTCGTCGGTCTCGTCGAGCAGCGTGGTTTCCTGCACCCTCGCGCCGCCGATGCGGATCTGCACGCCGGCCACGACCGAGACGCCGAGCGCCGAGGCGCCGGCGGGCACCTGGACACCCTCGAGCGCGGCCACCACCGTGTGCTTCTCTTCCTGCACCACGTCGCCGCCCACGAGGAAACTCACCGGGACCTGCGCGAAGAACTCCACGCTGTCGGCGAGGCGGGCCTCGCCGCCGACGAACACGTTCACCAGCCAGAGTGACTCGGCGTCGAAGCTGGCCAGCTCGTCGGGAGGCTGGATGTGGTTGGCCACGCCGGTGCCCCGCATCCACAGGGCGCCGGCGCCGAAGGTGGGGCGCAGGTTGGCGGCGGGGAAGAGGCCGGCGGTCACCCAGGGGCCCACCATCAGGTTGGAGTTGTCGACCACCGTCGGCTTCGACGCCGTGTTGGTCTGTCCCACGACTTCGGGCGAGATGGTGTACTCGAAGGCGCCGCCGGCGATACCGAGGGTCACGCCGACGTCGACCACCGGGTGCACGCCGAAGGCGGCCTGCACCACGCCCACGCCCGTGGAACCCGACTCCACCGACTGGGCGCTGTACACGTCGACTGCGGTCAGCGTCTGCTCGTCGAGCGCGTAGCGGCCGTAGTACTCGCCGTTGACCGGCCCGTTCATGAAGCCGCCGCCCCCGCGCAGGATCACCTGGAACCGGCGCCCCTGGATGCGCTTGCGCCACACCGGGAGCGTCATCCCCGAGTTGCGATAGCGCAGGTACTCCGGCGCGCTCATCTTGAGGCGCTCCCAGGGCTTGGCGCCCTCGCCCTCCTCGGCCTCGGCGATGTCTTCCTCGGTGAGCTTGGGGCGGCTGATCGTCTTGGAGGCCTTCCGCACCTCGAGGTCGAAGTCGCCCAGCGACTGGGTGAGGGTGTCGAGCTCGGCGGCCACCGCCGCCTTCTCTTCCGCGCTCAGCTCGGTGCTTTCGGAGTCCTCGCCCGCGTCGCGGATGTCTTCTTCCTTGCCCACCTCGCCGCTGATGGCGGCCACCAGGACGCGCGCCACGCCCTCGGCGAAGGCCTCGTCGCGACCGCCTTCGAGCTCGGACCGGAACGACACCGCCACGCGGGAGCCGTCGACGTCGATGATGTCGATGTCGACGCGCGTGCCCTTCACCAGTGCCTGCACCGACCCGGTGACCGCCCACCACGCCTCGCCGCGCTCGGCGAGCACGAAGGTGCAGCCGACGGCCTCGCCCGGGGGACAGCTGTCCATGTACACGCGCGCCGAGTAGTCCTCGAAGTCGGGCGTGTCTTCGATGCGAATCACGCGCAGGCTGTCGTACTCGCCGAGCTTCTGGGCCACGAAGCTCTCGATGAGGGCGGCGAGGGAGGCGGACTCCTCGTTGCGCGCCTGGAGCGCGCCCACGAGCACCGGCACGCGGTCGTCGGCGCGCGCCGCCGAGGCGAAGAGGACGGAAGAAATCAGGAGGAGGCTGGTCACGGCGGGGGAGCTTACCGCACCGCCCGCCGTCGCGGTGCGCGTTTCTCCGGCGCGGACTGGTTGGGCGAGGCCATCACCGCCACCGCCTGGGTGAACGGGGCGTGGGCCTCGGTCTCGAAGCGCTCGAAGCGGGCGAGCGTCCAGCCGTCGCGCTGCCATCGGGCCACCTCGCGGCACACCGCCGCCGGGTTGCTCCCCTCGAGGGCCACGCGCCTCGGGTCGAGCGCGCGGATCACCTCCACCGCGCGCTGCCCCAGCTCCTTGCGGCCGCAGTCCACCCAGGCCAGCGGGCGCCGTCCCGCCAGCCGCGGCGCCACCCGCTCCACCGCCTCCACCCAGCCGTCCACCACCACCTCGGCGGGAGCGCCGTTGTCGCGGAGGTTGCCGGTGGCACGATCGGCGAGCTTGTCGTCGGACTCCACGCCCACCGCCCAGCCGCTGGCGCGCGAGAGCACCAGGAGCCGCGCGCCGTTGCCGGTGCCCATGTCGAGGACGGCGTCGCCCGCCTCCACGCCGAGGAGCTCGGGCGCGGCGCGGAGCAGGCGATCGTAGGCCACGAGGTCGCGGGGCCAGGCCTCCTCGGCGCCGAGGCGCAGCTCGGCACCCGCCACGCTGACCGGGATCCAGTCGTAGCCGTACAGGCGCTGCTGGCCGATGCCCTTGGGGTCGTTGTCCGGGGGGAACACGGTGACGACACCGCGCAGCTCGGTGATGTTCGACGCGAGCAGGCCCGCCCACTCGGCCAGCGCCGGGACGGGCCGCGGCAGCCGGACGATCACCAGGATCTCGCCGCGCGACACGCGCCCGCGGATGCCGCGCAGGGGGCCGTCGCGACCCGGAGGGACGTTGGCCTCCTTGAGCGTGGCGGCCACCGCGCCCATGAAGGTGCGCACGCCCTCGCTCACCTTCGCGCACCTGGGGATGGCGACGGTGCCGGCGCCCTCGCGCGCGCTCACGCCGAGCCGCGGCTGGCCGCGGTCGGAGTAGTCCCACTCCACCTTGAGCTCCGAGGCGTTGCCCATCTCGGCGAGGTGGACCGGCGACAACGGGAGCTGGGCGCCCGCGAGCTGCGCGGCGTCGATCCACAGCCGATCGTGGGCCCGTGCCCGGCCGGCCGGGGAGAGGTGCATCCACGGGCAGCCGCCGCAGGGTCCCCACTTGTCGCAGGGAGGCGCCACCCGGTCGGGGCTGGGCGACCCGGCGGGGCTGATGGCGCGCCCGCGGGCCTGGTGGCCCTGTCGCGAGAAGATGCGCACGCGCGCCGGCTCGCCGGGGATGCCGCCGAACACCGCGAGCTGTTGCCCGTCGCCGGGCACGAAGGCCTCGCCCCGGCTGAGCCAGCCCTCGGGCGTCACCACGAAACTGTCGCGCGGCATGGGGGCCGCGGCTATCCCACTTCCTCCACCGGCGCGGTGCGGGCGAGCAGGCCGCGCAGCGCGCGCTCCTCGGCGGCGAGCCAGTCCGCCACGAAGCGTTCTTGCTCGGCGGGGTCGAGATCGTTGCCCGCCAGCGCGCGCCGCCGGTCGGCGAGGGCGCGCAACACGATCGCCGCCGACACGCTCACGTTGAGGCTCTCGGTGAGCCCGAGCATGGGCACGCGGATGGCGCCGTCGGCGAGCGCCCGGGCCTCGTCGCTCACCCCGCGAACCTCGCTGCCAAAGACCACCGCCAGCGGCCGGTCGACGGGGACCGTCTCGGGGGTGAACGCGGCCTCGTCGAGGTCGGCGACGAACACGCGGAAGCCCCGCGCGCGCAAGCTGCCCACGCTCTCGTCGACGGTGTCGAAGCGTCGCCGCCACACCCAGCGCTCGGCCCCCCGCGCCGCGCCAGCCGACGGCCGGAAGCCCTGGGTGACGAGGTGTACCTCGTGTACGCCGAAAGCCTCGCAACTGCGCAGGATCGCGCTGACGTTGTGGCGACGGCGCACCGCCTCGCACACCGCCACCACCGAGCCCACCCGTCGCGACAGCGCGGCGCGCACGCGCTCGATGCGGTCGGCGTTGACGGCGAGGCTGTCCAAGCCCCCGCGCCTATCCCGGCCCGGTTAGCGCCACGCCGTGGACAAGCGTCGCGCCGCCTTCCTCGCCGTCACCGGGCTCTTCATGGCCCTGCTCGCCTTCGGCTCGGTGTGGCCCTTCCTCAACGCCTGGAAGTACCGCGACAACCCGGCGTGGACGGCCGCGCGCGCGTGGGCCGCGGGCAACGCCCAGCTCGAGGCGCTGGTGGGGCCGAAGGTACACCTCTCCTCGGACATGTTCCCGAGCGGCGGCGAGAACGGCAGCTCCGCTCGCTACGAGTTCAAGGTGCAGAGCGACGACGGCAACAAGAAGAGGGTGCGGGTGTTGCTGGAGAACCACGGCGGAAGCTGGGTGGTTACCCGCGCCGAGTACGAGGACGGCGAGGAGTGGCGGCCG
>VGRQ01000167.1 GCA_016875315.1 Deltaproteobacteria bacterium
CACGGCGGCGAGTGGCTCGCGCTGTCCCCGGCGGCGCACCAGCTCGCGGATGGGCAACAGCTCCGCCTCGGCCATCGGCCGGTCGAAGAGCAGGTACACCTTCACGCGGTCGATGCCGAGGGCGTGCGCCAGCACCAGCTCCGCCTCCATGCGGGGGGAGGGGATGCCGCGCGCCTTGAAGAACTCCGTCGTGGCGGTGAGCACCTCGACGAGGGGTTTCACCGCGCCTCGGCCTGCCGCAGCGCCTCGGCCTGGAAGTAGCCGATCACCCCGCCGAGCAACTCGTCGAGGTCGCCCGCGATGATGGCGTCGAGCTTGTAGAGGGTAAAGGTGCTGCCCTGCGCGTCGACCACGCGGTGATCCGTCACCCGGTTCTGCGGGAAGTTGTAGGTGCGGATCTTCTCCGCCCGCTCGCCCGAGCCCACCTGCGCCTTGCGGTCGGCCGCCTCGGCGGCGTCGCGCTCGTTGCGCTCCTTCTCCAGGAGCCGCGCCGCGAGCACCTTCATCGCCTTGGACTTGTTCTTCGTCTGCGACTTCTCGTCCTGGCACTGCACCACCAGCCCCGAGGGCAAGTGGGTGATGCGCACGGCGGAGTCGGTGGTGTTGACCGACTGGCCGCCGGGCCCGCCGGCGCGGAACACGTCGATGCGGAGATCCTTCTCGTTGATGTGGATCTCCACTTCCTCGGGCTCGGGCAGGATGGCGACGGTCGCGGTGCTGGTGTGGATGCGGCCCTGGGCCTCGGTGAGCGGCACCCGCTGCACCCGGTGCACGCCAGCCTCGTACTTGAGCATCCGGTAGGCGTTCTCGCCGGTGAGCTGGGCGACGATCTCCTTGTAGCCCTGCGCGGTGCCCACGTAGCTCTCCGAGGAGGAGAGGATCTCCATCCGCCAGCCCTGCTTGTCGGCGTAGCGGGCGTACATCCGGAAGAGATCGGCTGCGAAGAGCCCCGCCTCGTCGCCTCCGGTGCCGGCGCGGATCTCGAGCAACACCGGGCGGCCCTCGTAGGGGTCGCGCGGCAGCATCATCAGCCGCAGCTCGTGCTCGAGCACCGGGATCTTCTCGTCGAGCGCCGCTTTTTCCAACTCGGCCATCTCGCGGAGCTCGGGATCGGCGAGCATGTCTTTCAGCGCGTCCCGCTCACCCTCGAGTCGCGACACGTCGCGCGCGAGATCGACCATGCGCGACACCTGCGCGTGCTCGCGGCTCACCTCGCGGAAACGATCCCGCTGCCCCGCCAGCGACGGGTCCATCAGTTGACGGTCGAGCTCGCCCAGGCGAGCCTCGAACTCCTCGAGACGAAACACGCTGGACCCTTGCAGTGGCCCGGCACCGGCCAGCCCCTGGACCTCGCGTGGCCAGGGCGGCGAGTGTCGCGACTACTGGCTGATGTTGTACTTCTTGTTGAAGCGCTCGACGCGCCCGGCCACCGTCAGCGCGCGCTGCTTGCCGGTGTAGAAGGGGTGCGAGGCGGAGCTGATGTCGACGAACACCACGTAGTGCTCGACGCCGTCGATCATCTTCGTCTGCTTGCTGCTGAGGGTCGAGCGAGTGGTGAACTCGACGCCGGCGCCGCTGTCGACGAAGACGACGTTGTTGAGGGTGGGGTGGATTTCGGGCTTCATGGCGCTCTCGGGACGGAAGAGCCGCCGTTTCACCCGTCGCTGGGCGGCTGTCAAGGGTCGGCCCCTTCACGGCTCGGCGGTGCGCGCCCCTTCCAGCAACTCCCGCCGCTCGCTGCGGGATCGCTCGGCGTCGAGTTCGCCCTTCTCGTCGAGCACGAGGCGATGATTCTCGATGCCGGCGAACTCGGCTGAGACCGGGTCGTCGTGGTCGATCACCGCGAGGAGCGTGACACTGCCGCCCTCTTCCAGCGAACGCCCCGCCGCCAGCAGGCGCCGCACCCGGTGGATGATGGCCGCGTCGACGCCGGACACCAGCCGCCCGCTGGCCGGGACGGCGCCGGCCGCCGCGCGGACCAGCCGGTTCACCGAGTCGAACAGGACCACCGCGTCGCGACGTGCCTCGGCGCAGCGCTTGGCGCGCTCCACCACCATCTCGGCCACCTGGAGGTGCCGGGCCTCGGCCTCGTCGAAGGTGGTGGCCGCCACCTCGCCGGGCAGGGTGCGCTGGGCCTCGGTGACATCCTCGGGCCGCTCGGCGACCATCAGCGTGAACAGGTTGACCGCCGAGTGGTTGCGGTGGATGCCCGCTGCCACGGCGTGGAGGAGTGTCGCGACACCAGCGCGACCGTGAGCATGCACGAAGGATCGCTGGCCGAGCCCCAGCGGGGCGTGCTGGTCGACGGTGCGCACCGGGTCGTTGCCATCGCTTCCCGCGCCGAGCAGGAGGCGTCGCCGGGGGTGCACCGCCGTGAGGTTGTCGAAGAAGACCTTGTCGCGCGCGTGCTCGGGGTCGGCGCCGTTGATCGCCTCGACCTTGATCACCGCGAAGTAGCGCTCGTTCTCCCTGGGAGCGCGCACATGCCCGCGGACGAGGTCGCCGGTGCGCAGGTTGAATCGGCGAATCTGCGACGGTGACACGTAGATGTCGTCGGCGCCGGGCGAGTAGCCGTACTCGGCGGCGCGCAGGAAGCCGAAGCCGTCGGCGAGGATCTCGAGGATGCCCTCGCCGTCGCTGGTCGACGCGGTGTTGCCGGAGCGCAGGATGGCCGCGATCAGTTCTTGCCGTCGCAGGCTGGTGGCGTTCTCGACGTTGACGGCGCGCGCGGCCGCGACGAGGTCGGCCAGGGGGAGCGTGCGCAGGGTGGCGGGATCGGGGGTGGGCATGGGCGGGGAGGCGGGAAGAACGGCGGGAAACGACGGGCGCTAGCGGAAGCAGTCCTGCAACATCGCGAGGAGCGACACGTCGCTGGTCTTGAACTTGCCGCGGGCGATGTCGAGGGGGCCCGGCGCCTTGCGCTCGAGCACCAGCTTGCTGAACACGGCCGGGTCGGACTTGATCACGCAGTCGGCGTTCTCGACCTTGCCGGGGGCGATCGAGCAGGCCTCAGTCGTGAGCTTCATGGTGTACTTGTGCTCGCCGATGCTCAGGTAGTAGGTGAGCGCGCGGGGAACCTTGCCGGGGACGTAGCGGCGCGTCATCTCGGCAACGAGCTGGTCGGGCGTCATGCGGCGCCTTCTAAGCGCCCGCGGCGAGCGCGGCCTCGTCCTGCCCCGGGGAAATCTCGTCAACTCGGTGCCCCGAGGCGATGGCTCGGCGCAGCCGCAGCGACAGCTCGGCCTGCTCGTGCAGCGAGTCGCGCAGGGCGCGCGTGGCGCCGGGCACGTCTTCCTCGGCGATCGCCTCGGCCACGTCGGCCATCCAGGGGTCGCTGCTGTCCTGGGCGAGGCGGTTGGCGATCACGGCTGCTCGCAGTCGAGCGGCGCCGCTGTTGGGAGCGGCCTCGATCTCGGCGAGCAAGTCGGCAAGTTCGGTAGCAGTGGCGTCCATGTCGACCTCGATCTGCCATGGTACCAGTTTTTGAGATACCCCGCCCGGCCGATGTCCGATGATCGCCGCGCACGCGTTGACTGGCTGGTTGCCGAGCTCAACCGGCACAATCGCCTGTACCACGAGCAGAACGCGCCCGAGATCCCCGACTGGGAGTACGACCGGCTCTTCCGCGAGCTCGAGGCGATCGAAGCGGCGCACCCGGGGCTCGCGCGGCCCGACAGCCCCACCCGCCGCGTGGGCTCGAGCCCGGTGGCCGAGCTGCGGCCTTTTGCGCATGAAGTTCCGATGTTGTCGCTCCAGAACGGCTATCGCCGCGAGGAGGGCGATCACACCTGGGGCGGCCCCTACGAAGACCTGCTCGAGTGGGAGCGCGGCAAGCCCGAGCGCCTCGGCGGTTTGCGCCGGCAACTCGGTGAAGACGCGCCCGCCACCATCCACTACGTCGTGGAGCCCAAGCTCGATGGCCTCGCGATGGAGCTGGTCTACGACAACGGCAAGCTCGTCGCCGGGGGCACCCGGGGTGACGGGGAGACGGGCGAGGACGTCACCCACAACCTCCTCACCATCGCCAGCGTTCCTCGCTCGCTGCGGGGCGCCCCCGAGGGACGGCTCGCCGTCCGCGGCGAGGTGCTCTTCGATCTCGGCGGCTTCGAGCGCATGAACAACGAGCGCGAGGCCCGGGGCGAGAAGCGCTTCGAGAACCCCCGCAACGCCGCGGCCGGCACCATGCGGCAACTCGACCCGGAGCTGGCGCGCGGCCGCCCGCTGATGTTCTTCGCCCACAGCGCCGGCGAGAAGCTGCCCGGCGCCGCGACCCACGGCGAGGTGCTCGATCGCTTCGCCGCCATGGGTTTCGCCGTCAATCCCCTGAACCGCCGCTGCGCTGGCATCGAGCAGGTCATCGCGGCGGTGGCCGAGCTGGAGGCCCGGCGCGCCGACCTGCCCTACGAGATCGACGGGGCGGTGGTGAAGGTCGACGACCTCGCCCTCCAGGGCGCGCTCGGTTTCGTCACCCGCTCGCCGCGCTGGGCGCTGGCCTTCAAGTACCCCCCGGCCAAGGTACACACGCGCCTCAACTCGGTCTTGTTCAGCGTGGGACGCACCGGCGCAGTCACGCCGGTGGCCCAGCTCGAGCCGGTGCGCGTGGGGGGCGTCACTGTGCGCAACGCCTCGCTCCACAACGAGCACCAGATGGTGCGCGTGCTGGGGTTGCGCCTGGGCGACACCGTCGAGATCCAGCGGGCGGGCGACGTGATCCCCGAGGTGGTGCGCGTGGTCCCGTCGGTGGGTCGCGACGGGCTGTCGCCGGCGGCCTACCCGGAGGCTTGCCCCGACTGCGGGCACGCGCTGGTGCGCGAGCTGTCCGACCCGAAGAAGCCCGAGATGGTCCTCATTCGCTGCCCGAACACCCTCGGCTGCCCGGCCCAGCGGCTGGCCGCGCTGCGCCACTTCGCGGCGCGCGGGACGATGGACATCGAGGGACTGGGCGAGAAACTGCTGGAACTGCTGATTGCACGTGGCTTCGTGTCGCGACCGTCCGACATCTACCGCCTGCACGAGCGGCGGGAAGAACTGGTGGCCCTCGACCGGATGGGGGCGCTGTCGGTGCAGAACCTGCTCGACGCCATCGAGGCGTCGAAGCAGAGGCCGCTCGAGCGCGGCCTGATGGCGCTGGGCGTGCCGAGCGTGGGCGAGTCGACGGCCAAAGACCTTGCCCGCGCTTTCCGCGGCATCGAGGCGGTGATGGACGCCTCGGTCGAGGCGCTCGACGCCGTGCCCGGCATCGCCGAGCCCACCGCCGTGGGCATCCGCGAGTTCTTCGCCGACGCGCGCAATCGCGAGGAGGTCGAGCGATTGTGCACGCTCGGGGTGGCCTTCGTCCCCCCGGCGGCCCCGGCCTCGGCGAGCCTCGGCGGCAAGACCTTCGTGCTCACCGGCACGCTGCCCACCCTGTCGCGCGACCAGGCCAAGGCCATGATCGAGGGCGCGGGCGGCAAGGTGTCGGGCTCCGTTTCCAAGAAGACCGACTTCCTGGTGGCGGGTACCGAGGCCGGCAGTAAGCTAGACCGCGCCCAGGAGCTGGGCGTGCCTGTTATCGACGAGCAGGGACTCCGTGCCCTGCTCGGGGAGTCGACGTGATCCTTCTGTTTTCCGCCTGCGAGAGCGCGTCGCCACTCGAGCGGGTGTCCGACGCGCTCGCTGCCGATGCCGCCGCCGATGCGGCCCCCGCCGTCGGCCTGCTGGTGTCGACGGCAGCCCTCGTGGCCGAGCCCTGCGCCATGGAGAGCGTCGAGGGCTACCTCTGGCGAGGCGAGGGCGCCCGGGCGCTCGGCGTCACCACCGCCGAGGTCTCGGTCGACGAGTCCAACGGCGAGAAGACCTGGGACTTCGGCGCCGTGAGCCTCGACACGGGGAGCGACGACGACGGCGAGAGCGCGGTGACCGGCGACCTCACCATCACGCTCGACAACGCGCGCACCTCCGCCAGCGTGGCGTTTACCGGCGACGTGGCCTTCACGGCCGATCTCACCGTCACCGCCTGCCGTGCCGACGCCGACGACACCTACGCCGGCCGGGTGCTGGTGCAGGGCGAGGGACACTACACCGTCGATGGCGACACCGCGGTGGCGAGCATCGACGGCGACCCGCCCGACAAGGCGCTGGAGTGGGCGCCATCCAACGCGCCGCTCCCCGCGTCGGGGTGGGTGGAGTGGACGAGCGCCGACGAGCAGACCAGCTACGCGCTGGAGTCGGCGGAGTACATCGATCCGGACTCGCGCGCCTGGCCCGGGGTGGCCACCGGCCGCGCGGGCTGGCAGGGCGACGCCGCCCTCACGCTGCCGTAGGCGCTACAGCGTCAGGCCGAGGGCGAGGCCCACGCCGTTGCGCGCGCCGAGGCGAATGTCGGCGCTCAGCATGAGCCGCGAGGCGGAGTCGAAGGAGCCGAGCGGCTCGCTGGTGACGACGACGCCTCCGACGGCCTCCACCGGCAGCGCCGGCACCAGCGGGATGGGGACCGATCCGGACAGGATGTGCAGCTCGTCGTCGCCGAAGAGGAGCACGTTGCCGCCGGCGAAGCCGAGCAAGCCGCCGCCAGGGGTGCCGAGGCGCGCGGCGGCTCCCGCCTCCACCTGGTAGCGACTGGAGCGGGTGGCGTCGGCGCTACCCGCGCTGGCCGCGGTGAAGTGAGCCCAGGCCACCAGCCCCTGCTCACGACGGGCCCACAGGCTCGAGACGATGCCCGCGTCGAGCGCGATGCCCTCGGCGGCATAGAAAGCAGCGGGGGTGGAAACCTGCTCCTGCGACACGGCGGCGTAGCCGCCGAGCCAGGGGTAGAGCTGCCCCTGCGCGAAGCCCCCGATGTTCACCCGCGAGCGCAGGGCCTCGCAGCCCTCGCCGCCGCAGGCCGGGTCGACGAGGCTGTCGGTGTCGGCACGGGCGAGCGCCCCGAGACCGAGGGCGCTGCCCTCCTCCGCGAGAACCGGCAGGGGCGGCGCGGCGAGAGCGACGGCAGCGAGCGCGAGGGCGAGCACGGGGTGCCGTGCTATCAAGAAACAGGGGAGGAGGCCTCGCCGGCCTCCTCCCCTACCGGGCCATGCCCTCCGCCCTCCGGCGTGGCCTCCGGGCTGCGGCGGCGAGCGTGCCGCTAGCACGCTCGCCGTGGCCCTCTCCCCTCCTCCGCAGTCACCCCTGCCGCTGCCGTTTCGTTTCCCGTGGAGTCGCGACGCGCGGCATGGGTGACTAACCCAAACAAAGCCTGACGGGCGCGCCGTTGCCCTCGCGTGGGCCCGGAGGTAGGGTGCGGCCCTCCGGGAACCGCCGTGATCCTCGCGCTCCTCGCCGCCTGCGAAACGTCGCCGCAAACGCCCGCGGCCACGGCGCCCGCGCGCAGGCCCGACGTGGTGGTGGTGACCCTCGACACGCTTCGCGCCGACCGGCTCGGCGCCTACGGCTACGCCAAGGCGCGCACCGACACGCTCGACCGGCTGGCGGCGGGCGGCCTGCGTTTCGAGAACGCTTTCAGCGTGCTGCCGCTCACCATCCCCGCGCATGCGTCGCTGTTCACGGGCCTTTACCCCTTCCACCACGGCATCCGCAGCAACGGCGACAACGTGCTCGCCGACTCCTTCACCACCCTCGCCGAGCATTTCCGGGCGGCGGGCTACGCCACCGGGGCGAGCGTGTCGGCCTTCGTCACCACGCGACAGTGGGGCTTTGCGCAGGGCTTCGACGCCTACTTCGACGAGATGCCGGAGCGCGAGGAGGGCAAGCGCAAGGACTCGAACTACTGGCACATGGAACGGCCGGGCAACGTCGTGGTCGACGAGGCTCTGGCCTGGCTGGCCATGGTCGACCGGGAGAAGCCCGTTTTCCTCTGGGTACACCTCTTCGACGCCCACTTCCCCTACCGGCCGCCGGCCGCGTACGAGCTCGAGGAAGAAAACAGGCCCTACGACGGGGAGATCGCCTTCCTCGACGACCAGGTCCAGCGCCTCGTTGATGCCTTTTCAGGTCGCGACACGATCACCGCTGTCATCGCCGACCACGGCGAGTCGCTGGGCGACCACGGCGAGCTCACCCACGGGGTCTACGCCTTCCCCTCCACCCAGCACGTGCCCTGGATCGTCCACGGTCCCGGCATCGAGCCGCGGGTGGTGAAGGAGCCGGTGTCCAGCGTCGACTTCTCCCCCACGATCCTGTCGCTCGCAGGCCTTCCGGTTCCCACGGGGCTCGACGGGCACGCCCAGCCAGGCGGCACCACGCTCCCCTACGCGGAGACCTACCAGCTCGTCGATCGGTTCGGCATCGCGCCGCACCGGGTGGTCGTGGAGGGGAACTTGCTCTACCTGGGCACGCCGCGCCCGGAGCTCTACGACTACGTGGCCGATCCGAGTGCGACGACCGATCTCGCGGCGAGCCGGCCCGACGACCTGGCCCGCCTCGGCCAGCAGCTCGACGCGCTCGGCGCGACTCCGCCCGGCAAGAGCACGGCGGCCGCCGAGGCCGACGCCGACACGCTCGCGGCCCTGGCCGCGCTCGGCTACGTGGCGACCGCGGCGCCGACGGTCGACCCCGCGACGCTGCCCGACCCCAAGGACCACGCCGAGTTCCTGCGCGGCGTGCTCGATCTCGACCGCCCGAATCGGCGCGGAGGCGGCGACGAGGTGCTCGGCGAGATCGACCGCCTGCTCGCCCTGAAGCCCGACGCCTTCGACCTGCGCCGGCGCAAGTCGCAGGCGCTCAAGCGCCTCGGCAATGCGGCGGCGGCGGCGGCGTTCGACGAGGAGACCGCCCGGATCTTTCCCGACGACCCCCGGGTGTGGCTGCAGCTCGCCACGCTGGCCTCCATCGAGCAGGACTTCGAGGCGGCGCTCGGCCACGCCGAGCGGGCCTTGCTCCTCGATGGTGCCAGCGCGGCGGCGCGCGAGCTCGTGGTCGAGGCCCAGTTCCGCCTCGGTCGCGACGAGCGTGCTATCGAGCAGGGCATGGTCTGGATGGCCGAGGACCGGCGCAACTTCGGGCTCGCCGCGAGCCTAGGCCGCTACTGGCTCTCCAAGCGGGACTACGCGAAGGCGGAGCAGTTCCTGCGCATCGCCGTGTCGGGCCCCAATCCCCGCATGGGCGCGCGACTTCGCCTCGCGGCGCTCGCGGTCGCGGCGGGCGCCCGTCACGACGGGATCGAGCTCCTGCTCGCCGAGGTGGCCGACTACCCTGGGAACGCCGCGGCACGGCTGGCCCTCGCGCGGGTGTACGCCGAGGATGGGCAATACCTGGAACAGTTGCCGCACATCCGCGCGGCGGCGCGCATGCTACCGGCGCGCCCCGACGTCCAGCTCGGGCTGGCGCAGTGCCAGTTCAACCTCGGTGACTACGGGAGCGCCCGGCGGGTGCTCGACCACGCGCTGGCGCAGTGGCCCGACGACCCCGACATCATCCTGCTCCACGCCAACCTGCTCTCGAAGGAGGGCAAGAAGGCCGAGGGCGAGTTGCAGTGGCAACGCGCCAAGACCCTCAACGACGCGCGGGTGGCGGCGGCGGAGGCCGCGCGCGCCAAGGACGCTGCCGCCGGCGCCACGG
>VGRQ01000168.1 GCA_016875315.1 Deltaproteobacteria bacterium
GCTCGCCGAGACCGTCGCCGTCGACGTCGTCGAGGCCGGCGAGCGCACCGCCGGAGAAGGCCAGCATCCCCTCGCCTTCCAGCTCGTAGTCGGCGGCGCCGAGGTCGATCGTCCCCCCGATCTCGCAGTTGGCGTCGGTGCCGTCGCAGTCGTTGTCGCTGCCGTCTTCGCACACCTCGGCGTTGCCGGTCCAGGCCGCGACGTCGCCGTCGTCGCAGTCGTCGGCGTTCTCCACCCAGCCCGTCGCGGCGTCGCAGCGCTGGTCGGCACGCGCCGGGTCGCCGCGGAGATCGCCGTCGCCGTCGTAATAGAACGTGCTCTCGCCGCTGGCGCCGTCGTCGTCGTCGTCGGCGAGCTCGTCGCAGTCCTCGTCGATGTTCGTGGCGTCGCACAGCTCGCTGGCACCGGGACTGATCGCGGCGTCGCTGTCGTCGCAGTCGCCCGGCTCGAGCGCGTGTGCCTCGTCGAGGGCGCAGAGGGTGACCGCCTCGCCATCGCCCCAGCCGTCGCCGTCGTCGTCGGGGTACGCGGTGATCACGCCGTCGGCGTCGTCGTCGATGGTGCCGTCGCAGTCATCGTCGACGTCGTTGCCGCACACCTCGATGGCGCCCGGGTACACCGAGCTGGCGGTGTCGTCGCAGTCGCCGCCGATGGCCACGTAGCCATCGGGCGCGGCGCAAGCGGTCGTCGCCCGGAGATCGTCGCCGTAGCGGTCGCCGTCGTAGTCGGCGTAGTAGGTGTGCGCGTTGTCGGCGTTGTCGTCGACGGTGCCGTCGCAGTCCTCGTCGACGCCGTCGCAAGTCTCGCCGTGTCCGGGGTACACGGTGTCGTCGCCGTCGTTGCAGTCGGTGCCACCGAACTCGGTCGACACCCAGCCGTCGCCGTCGTCGTCGCCGCTCACCACGCTGAAGCTGGTCTCGTCGGCCCCGGTGTCGCCCCAGGCGTCGGTGGCCACCAGCCCCACGGTCCACTCGGCGATGGCGAGTCCCGAGAGGTCGAAGCTCACCTCGCCGCTGCCGTCGAGCTGCGCGGGGGCGCCCGCCGCGGTGGCCGCGGCCCCGGACCAGGCGAGCAGGATGGTGGGATCGTCGCCGGGGTCGGGGTCGTCGACGCGCACCTGCACCGGCACGTCGGTGCCCGCGAGCACGGCGCTGCCATCGAGCGGCGCGAGGAAGCTCACCGTGGGGCCGACGTTCTCCACCACGGTGAGCACCATCGAGGTTCCACCCACCTCGCCGAGGCTGTCGATCGCCTTCACCGCCACCGCGATCTCGCCCACCGGCAACGAAGCCGTCTCGAAGTACAGCTTCCCGGCCTGGTCGTCGATCGTCAGGTTCGCGGGGATCGTCTCGTCGTTGCCGTCGGTGAAGCTGTAGCTCAGCTTCGACAGGTCGTCGTCGTCGTCGCTCGCGGCGAGGGTGAAGGTGACGGCGGCTCGCGCCGGCAGCACCGAGCCGGCCTCCGGCGACAGGAACTCCAACTCCGGGGGATCGTTGAAGAGGACCACGCCGTCGCAGGCGGCCAGCAGTAGGAGCAGCATCGCGCCGGATTGTAGCCCGCGGCACCCGTCAGAGCCGGTCGGCCGCGTCGGGGAAGGGGCTGCCGTCGCCGAGCGTACACGGCGAGTAGGGATCGCCGTAGGCGTCGTCGTGGGCGGTGGTGCGGCTCCCGTCGATCTCCGGGTCGAGGACCATCGAGGCGTCGGCCGGGTCGTTGCTGGTCCAGGTGTGCGTCGCGAGGGTGCTCCCGCTCGCGGCCTTCAGGGTGAGGCTGTCGCCGTCGTTGCTCAGGGCAAGCCCGTAGTCGAGGGAGCCGTCGTCGGCGTTGGCCACCTCGGCGCTGCAGTTGGCGCCCTTCACGCGGCTGGCGCTGCCGCCCCCGAAGACCACGATGGCGCTGCCGGGCCGGAGAACGCTGCCACTGGGAAAGGTGTGGCGCGCGATGTCGTTGTCGCTGTCCCAGAGCGTGGCGCCGCCGAGGTCGACGGTGGCCTCGCCCGCGTTGACGATCTCGACGAACTCGTCTTCCACCGAGTCGCCGCTGCCGTCGCCGTTGACGTCGGTGCTGACGGGCACGTCGGCGAGGACCTCGTTGAGGACGAGGTCGCCGCGCTCGGGCGAGGCCAGCTCGTCGACGGTCACGCTCGCGTCGGCGCTGAGCCCCTTGTAGGTGCAGGTGACGACGGCCGAGCCGACGTCGAGGCCGTGCGCGAGGCCATCGACCACCAGCGCGATCTCCTCGTCGTCGCTCGACCAGCTACACGACATCGTGGCCTCTTCCTCGCTGCCGTCGCGACCGGTGTAGGTGGCCGTCAGCGCCCTGGTGTCGCGCGTGGTGGCAAGACGCACCGAGGCCGGGGACAGTTCCAGGATGGCGTCGGTGTCGGTGTCGGTGTCGGTGTCGGTGTCGGTGTCGGCGTCGGCGTCGGAGTCCGTGTCGGAGTCGGAGTCGCTGTCGGTGTCGGCGTCGCCGAAGGGGTCCTTCTCGCCGGTGTCGCCTTTCACCTCGCCCTCGACGTCACCGGAGCAGGCGAGGATAGAAAGCGCGATGAAGGCGAGGAAGAGGCGCATGGTGATACCGAGAGGGCGCGGGCGCTAACTCCCGGCCAGCCACGGCGCTAAGCTGGCGCGCATGTTGCTCCTGATGCTCGGATGCTCGCCCGACGACGAAAGCCGCGTGGCCGGCGCGCCCACCTGGGTGGATCCCGACGGCGCCACGCTCTCCGTGTCGGCTGACGGGACCATCGTCTGGACCCACGGCGACGGCACCGAGCGCACCGTGGAGATCGGCCTCGGCACCGTCGACAGCGTCGACGAGGGCGCGTGCAGCTACGACCCCTGGTGGCTGTACGACGACCGGGTAAGCCAGGGCACCGTCGCCAGCGAGTCGTACAAGTACGACCTCGACGAGGACTGCACCAAGGGCACCGACCTCGTCGGCGTGGCCGGCGCCAGCTGGACCGGGACGAGTTTCACGCTCGACCTGGACGACGGGAGCACCGCCACTCTCGGGGTCGACAACCTCGGCCCGGGCCTGCGGCTCTCGCTCTCGCACGACGACGCCAGCGGCTGGGCCCCGTACGCCTGGGCGCGGGTGACCACCGCGGAGGACGAGGAGTTCTACGGCCTCGGCGAGACCTTCGACTCGGTGCGCCAGCGAGGCGCGGTGCGCGCCATGCAGATCGAGCTGGCCGCCATGGAGAGCGCGTACAACGAGGTACACGTGCCGGTGCCGCTCCTGGTCTCGTCGGGGAACTGGGGCATGCTGGTGGAGAGTTTCCGTCCCGGGGTGTTCGACGTGGCGGCGTCGGAGCCCGGCGCGGTCACGACGGTGTTCCAGCAACGCGACGGCGACTTCGCCCTCGACCTCTACGCCCCCGAGCGCGCGGCGCAGGTCACCGGGCGCTACTGGCAACGCACCGGCGAGCCGGAGGTGCCGCCGGACTGGGCCTTCGCGCCCTTGCAGTGGCAGAACGAGGTGACAGGCCAGGACGAGGTGCTCGACGATGCCTACCAGATTCGCAGTCGCGACCTGCCGACGGGCGTGATCTGGGTCGACAACCCCTGGCAGACCACCTACAACAGCATGGTTCCCGACCCGGCGATGTTTCCCGACTGGACGGGGATGATCGACAGCCTGCACGCCCAGGGTTTCCGGATGCTGGCCTGGACCACGCCCTACGTGGCCGACGACGACCCGGACTGGCAGGACTACAGCGACGAGGGCTGGTTTGTCGAGGACGTGCAGCTTTTCTCGGGCTTTGGCGACATCGTCGACCTCACCAATCCCGACGCCAAGGTGGCGTGGGCGGCCCGGGTAGAAGCGGCGCGCGACGTGGGGATCGAGGGCTGGAAGCTCGACTACGGCGAGGACGTGCAGCTCGGGCTCAACGGCGCTCGCCTGCCCGGCTGGATCTTCGACAATGGCGAGGACGAGCGGACGATGCACCACCAGTTCGCGCTCTACTTCCACGCCCCCTACGCCGAGCCCTACCGCGAGGAGGGCATCCTCATCGGGCGCGGCGGCTGCGTGGGCGGGCAGGCGCTCACCGACGTGATCTGGCCGGGCGACCTCGACAACGGCTTCGAGCGCTGGGGCGACGAGGGCTGCGAGGACGGCACCTGCATCGGCGGGCTGCCGAGCGCGGTGCACGGCGGCACGGCGCTCTCGGTGAGCGGCTACCCCTTCTTCGCCAGCGACACCGGGGGTTACCGCGGGGGGCGCCCCTCGAAGGAGAGCTTCATCCGGTGGACCGAGTACGCGGCCACGCTGCCGGTGTGGCAGTACGGCGGCGCCGGGGAGAACCACAACCCCTGGGACTTCACCGGCTACGAGGGCAGCCAGTTCGACCAGGAGGTGCTCGACGCCTTCGAGCGCTACGCGCGGCTGCACATCCGGCTCTGGCCCTACTTCCAGCAGGGGGTGGCCAGCATGCTCGCCACCGGCGTGCCGATGGTGCTGCCCCAGGGCCTCGGCGACCCCGAGGGCGGCGTCCACACCGACACTACCTACTTCGTCGGCGAGGACCTGTTCGTGGCGCCGGTGGTGGACGAGGGCGTGGACAGCGTGCAGGTGGAGCTCCCAGCCGGGAACTGGGTGCACTGGTGGACGGGGGAACAACACTCGGGATCGGGGGAGATCGAGGCGCCGCTCGGCTTCGGGGCCATCTTCCAGCGGGAGGGATCGGCGATCCCGATGCTGCGCCGATCCGTCGAGACCTTGTCGCCGGTGACTGACGACGCGGTGGACAGCTGGTACAACGATGCTGGCACGCTCAACGCGCGCGTGGTCCCCGGCGAGGGCGCGGGCTTCGACCTCGCCACGGGGGAGAGCCTGTCGGCGCCGTCGGCCGCCGAGATCACGCTGGCGGCGGGCTCGCTCTACGCAGGCTGGGACATCGAGGTGTACGCGCCCGGGGCCACGAGTGTCACCGTGGACGGCGCCGCGATCCCGGAGGGAGAGGAGGGATGTGCCGCCTGCTACATCGTGGATGAGCCCTGGGTGCGGGTGATCGTGGAAGGGGGGAGCAGCGTGGGGGTGGAGTAGGGTCGGTTCCGCTCGCCTGCCCTGCCCCGGGTGCGTACATCTCGCCTGCCTTGCAGGAGCTTTCCATGCCCCGCACCTTCCCCACCAAGGTGGACACCTGGCTGGCCGTCGTGCTCGGTGGCGCGGCGCTGGTGACCGTCGGCGGCGCCGTGGTGTCGCTGGTGGAGGGACACTACGAGGGCGTGGGTGGCGTGGTGGTCATGGCGCTGGCTTTCGGCGTTTTCCTGTTCCCGATGCACTACACCGTGGCCGACGACGCGCTGGTGATCCGCTACGGGCTCGTGCGCTCGCGGGTGCAGTACCGCGACATCCGGGCGGTGAAACCCACGTGGAACCCCATCTCCAGCCCGGCCATGTCGCTCGACCGCTTGCACATCGACTGCGGCAACCCGCTGGGGCCCAACATCTCGCCGAGGGATCGCGAGGGCTTCTACGCGGCCTTGCTGGAGAAGGCGCCGCACCTGAGGCGCGAGGGGGATCGGCTGGTGAGTGGGGGGTAGTAGGCTGGAGGCTGTAGCGCCTGAGCGGCCGCGGCCGTGGGCGGTGGGCGGCGCCGGTCCCCGTCGTAAGCGATGATGCTGGAAAGAGGAGGCGTCGTGAGCGATGATGCTCCTGGCAGTCAGGGCGTCACCGGCGGGGTCTCTGGGCCGGCGTGACGTCGACGAAAACGCAGGTTCGCTGGTGGCGTGGATGCGGCCTCGGTCGCGGACGCGAGGTGCCCGTCCTGTCTTGAGCATCTCCGCTCACGATGGTTCCTATCCGAAGCGCCTGTGCTTGCGACGAACCCTCAATAGTAGAGGTGAACGGCGAGCTGGGCGTAGGGGTCGAAGCCGAGGCCGAGCGAGGCGTAGTCGTAGCGATAGGTTGACTCGTCCCTCGCCGTGCCCTCCTCGTTGAGCGCGCTCGCCTCTTCCACGCCCCAAAGCCAGCCGGCGAACACGAGGCTGGCGCCGACATCGGCCGAGAGCGCCACCTCGGGGGCCAGGAACAACTCGCTTGCAAACCCGGCTCCACCGGCCATTGACAACGTGCGCTCGGCAAGGCGCGAGAGACTGTCGTCGTCGCTGGACTCCGCGTCGCCCGGCCACGACGCGACGGCCGAGACCTTGTCGTAGTACGACGCGGTCACCTGGGCCGTCAGCCAACCGCTCACGCGCCCGCGCCGTGCGACGCGTCCTCGAAAGCCGAACTGCGGCAGCGCACGCAGATACGAGGCGGTCGTGGCGGTGTCGTCCTGATCGGGGTCGGCGTCGTGGTCGTAGTGACCCTCCGACTCGCTGTAGGTGACCAAGAATGCAGGCTCCACGAGGAATGTCTCCGACACTCTGACTCGCGTGCTCGCGACGAACCCCGCGCTGTCTTCGTCCCCCCGCAGGCCGATCCCGATGCCGAGGACTGGCCGCGGAGCCTCCTGGCCCCACGCGCCGAGAACCAGCATGACCATCAGCATAGTCCAACCCGCACTATTGCCACGTCAAGAGCCAAGTCTTAACCCTTAACCTCCGGCACCTTTTCTTCACGCCCACCAGCTCTGCATCGGCGCGAGCACCACCGCCTGGGCCCCGCACGCCCGGATCTCCTCGACGAAAGCTTCCACGTCGACCCCCGGTAGTTGCCGAGGGGGCGCCTCGAGCGGGAGCGTGAAATCGTCCCAGTGGCAGGGGAGCACCACCCTCGGGCGAACCCGCTCCACGAGCCGGCGGGTGTAGTCCTGGCGGTACTGTCGCCCGACGGCGCAAAGCAGGAGCACGTCGGCCTCGGCCAGCTCCTCGTCGATGAAGTCGGCGCTGTCGACGTGGAGCACACGCAGGCCGTCGATCGCGAGGTGCCAGTGGTACACCGGGCCATGACGGAGGTGGAAGACCCGCGGTGGCCAGGGGGGCGGCGCGGTGATGTCCCCCGGGAGGGGGACTCGGCCAAGCAAGGCCTTGCCGTGTCGCGACAGATAGGCCGTTGCACTCGCGTCGCCACAGGGCACCGGCACCCGGGGCGACACCTCGATGAACTGCGCCATGTCGAGGCCGTAGCCGCGCGCGATGTGGCCGGTGGCGTGGCTGCCGAGTAGCCGCGCCCCGGTGTGACGGCACACCGCCGGGGCGTCGAGCGCGTGGTCGTGGTGGCTGTGCCCCACCAGCACCTCGTTGGCCTCGGGGACGAATCGCTGGACGAGGTCTTCGCGCGGTGACAGGCGACCGACGAGTGTCTGCCAGAGGCCCGGGCGCGTGATGTTCGGGTCGAGCACGAAGGTGCGCGAGGGCCCGGCCACGACGAAGCCCGCCGTGCCGAGGAAGGTGAAGCGAACCGTCCCCTGCGTGGGTTGCCGCCAGTACTCGGGCGGGCCGCGCTCCAGGAGGGCGCGGATCACGCGATCCGCATCGAGAGGTCCACCCAGCGCGCCTGGTGGATGAGCCCACCCATGCTGGCGCGGTGCACGCCGAGGGTGGCGATCGTCGCGAGGCGCTCGCGGGTGAGGCCGCCGCTCACCTCGAGCCGGGCTCGTCCCGCGTTGACACGCACGGCCTCGCGCAGCGTGTCGTCGTCCATGTTGTCGAGGAGCACGTCGTCGGCCCCGGCGGCGAGCGCTTCCTCCAGCTCGGCGAGGGTCTCCACCTCCACCTCCACGCGCAAGAGCGGGTGCGCGTGGGCGCGGGCGCGCTCGATGGCGGCGGTGATGCCCCCGGCGGCCACGATGTGGTTGTCCTTGATGAGCACCCCGTCGGCGAGGCCGAAGCGGTGGTTGTGCCCCCCGCCGTGGCGGACGGCGGCCTTCTCCAAGGCCCGGTGCAACGGCGTGGTCTTGCGCGTGTCGACCACGCGGAGCCCCGGCGCCGCCGCCACCACCCGGCGCACGTGCGTGGCCACGCCGGAGAGGTGCATGAGGAAGTTGAGGGCGCAGCGCTCGCCCGCCAGCAGGTCGCGACAGCGCCCAGTGACGGTGGCCACCGTGTCGTCGCCGGGCCCGCCGGCAAAGGCGCCGTCGGGGGTAACGACGGTGTACGCGCAGCTGAGCTGGCGGAACACTTCCGCCGCCGCGGCGTGCCCGCTTACGACGATCGGCTCCTTGGCGTAGATGCGGGCTCCGCCCCGTGCCTCGGCATCGACCGTCGCCTCGGTGGTCACGTCGCCGTGGCCGAGGTCTTCCTCCAGCGACAGGCGCACCAGTTCGGTGAGGTTCATCCCGCCTCGCTATCGCAGGCTCGACCGCCTCGATAGGCCCCGGCCGTGGACCTCGCCGATCAAGCCGCCGCCCTGCCCCAGAGCGCCGGCGTGTACCTGTTCCGCGACCGCGACGGCGCGGTGCTGTACGTGGGCAAGGCGGTCAACCTGCGCGCCCGCGTGGCCCAGTACCTCTCCGGTCACGACGAGCGCTTCATGGTGCGCTACCTCGTGGCCGCCGCGCGCAGCGTGGAGGGCCTCGCGGTCCGCACCGAGAAGGAGGCGCTACTCCTAGAGAACTCGCTGATCAAGGAGCACCAGCCCCGCTACAACGTCAAACTCCGCGACGACAAGGAGTTCCTTCGCCTCCGGATCGATCCTCGCGCTCGCTTCCCCCGCCTCACCACGGCGCGCCGCACCGCCGGCGACGGCGCCCGCTACTTCGGCCCCTACCCGAGCGCCACGCAGGCCCGCGGCACCCTGGCCTTCGTGCAGCGGCACTTCAAGCTGCGCACGTGCTCCGACGCGGTGCTCGACAGTCGCAGGCGGCCCTGCCTGCTCTACCAGCTGCAGCGCTGCACCGCGCC
The DNA here is from genome assembly GCA_016875315.1 of Deltaproteobacteria bacterium. Taxonomy (GTDB): domain Bacteria; phylum Myxococcota_A; class UBA796; order UBA796; family SXON01; genus SXON01. The sequence continues at coordinate 8,790 of VGRQ01000168.1, forward strand.
GTGCGTCGGCCTCGTCACGCCCGAGGCCTACGCCGAGCAAGTCGACGACGCTGCACTCTGCCTCGCGGGTCGTAACCGCGAGCTGATCCCGCGACTCGAGGCACGCATGGTGGAGCACGCCGATCACGAGCGCTTCGAGGCGGCCGCGCGCCTGCGCGACCTCGTGACCACCCTCCGCAAGTCCACCGAGCGCCAGGCGGTGGCCGACCTCGCCGCCGCCAGCTCCGACGCCTGGGGACTGCACCGCGAGGCCGACCGCGGCGTGGTGGCGATGCTGCCCGCGCGCGAGGGCATGGTGCAGAGCCCGCGCACCTTCCCCTTCGAGGGCGAGATCGTCGACGACGCGGCGCTGTTGTCGTCGGTGCTCAACGCCTGGTACGGCGACCACGAGGTGCCCGCCCAGGTGCTCCTCCCGGTAGAATTGCCCGACGCCCACGCGCTGGCCGACATCCTGCGCGAGCAGAACCGCCGCGTGCGGCTCCTCGTGCCGCGCCGGGGCGACAAGGCCGCCGGGACCGAGCTCGCCGCCAGCGCCGCGCGCGCGCGGTTTGCAAGCTTGCACTCCGAGGCCGATCGCGTCGGTCGCGCGCTGGCCACCGTGGCCGAGGTTTGCGGGCTCGACGGTCCGCCGTGGCGCATCGAGTGTTTCGACAACAGCAACCTCCTCGGCCAGGAGCCCGTCGCGAGCCAGGTTGTCTTCATCGACGGG
>VGRQ01000169.1 GCA_016875315.1 Deltaproteobacteria bacterium
TGGACTCGTCGCCCGCCTCGTCGACGCGGGCAACGTAGCCAAAGCGCCCGATGTCGGCGGTGCTCAGCTCGAAGGCGATGCCGTCGAGCTGGGTGCCGGCCACGATCTCGGGGAGGGTGCTGGTGCCCACGAGCCGCTCGCCGGTGTCCTCGTCGGCATAGAGGTTGAGCACGGTGCCGGCTGCGATGTCGTTGCCGCCCATGTTGCCCACGGTGACCGACACCCACACCGGCCCGTAGTCGCAGTCGTAGATGCACACGTCGGCGATCTCGACCACGAGGTCGCCCGCGGCAGGGTCGTCGACGATGGGACGCGCCCGGAACACGTTGTACTTGAGCCAGCTCGCCTCGGGGGGGCTGGGGACGGTGTTGTCGGGGTTGAGGTTGGTGACGGCGAAGTCGTGGGTGCCCCAGGTTTCCCCGGACTTGGCCCAGCCGCTGCCGTCGTGCCCGAGCACGGTGATGCCCATCGTCGCGCCGAAGTTGCTCGCGTAGACGATCTCGGCGCTGCCGTCCTTGTCTACGTCGGCCGTCACCGGGTATTCCCACACGGTGCCGGAGTCGTGGCTACCGTTCTCGTAGAGGATGGTGCCGCTGGCGCCGTCGTAGATGCGCAGCGCCTCCTGGTCGGCGTAGAGCACCTCGTAGGCGCCGTCGCCGTTGACGTCGTAGCCGGAGCAGCCGGCGAGGCCCGAGCTGTCGTTGATGCGGCTGGTCCACAGCGCGGTGCCGTCGACCTCGAAGACGGTGAGGTTGGTGTTGGCGGGGATGGCGATCTCCACCTCGCCGTCGCCGTCGAAGTCGGCCACCGCCGGCGGCCCGGGGTTGCTGCCGGGGATGGTGAAGCTGGTGATGAGCGAGCCGTCGTCGTCGTGGAGGAAGGCGGTGCTGCCGCTCACGAAGAACACCTCGCCGCCGTCGTCGCCGTCGACATCGGCCACGGCGCCGAAGTTGCCCGAGCCGCTGCCGCTGTTGCTCCACTCGAGGTTGCCGTCCTCGTCGAAGACCTTGTTGGCGAGGATGATCTCCTGCGTGCCGTCCTGGTCGATGTCGGCGGCGATGGGGGTGCGCCAGCTGTTGGTGAGCCCCGACAGGGTGGCCACGGTGCTGCCGTCCTCCCCGTTGACCACGCCCACGTCGCCGATCACCTCGGGCATGCCGTCGTTGTCGAGGTCAGCCACGGTGGGCTGCGGGTAGGCCATCATCGAGAAGCTCGCCGAGGTCCACTTGGTGGCGCCGCTGCCGTCGACGGCGGCGATGCGGTAGCCGCTGGCGATGGCGATCACCTCGGGGGTGCCGTCGGCGTCGACGTCGGCGATGGTCACCCCGCCCTGCCCGTCGAAGCCCGACACCGAGAAAACCAGCCCCGACCCGTCGCCCGAGAGCACCTCGAGCTTGCCCTCGCCCCAGGTGGTGTAGGCGATGTCGGGGATGTCGTCTTCGTCCACATCGCCGTCGCCGTTGTCGTCTGTCAGGTTGCCGACCGCCGGCATCACGATGACCCCCGATCCGCCGGAGGTGTACTGCCACTCGATGCCCACGTTCCAGGGGTCGGTCACCTCGGGGGTGGAGCCGCCCTCGCACTCCTCGGGGATCTCCAGCGTGGTGGCGGCGGGGATGTCGAGGTCGTCGCAGTCGCCGTCGAGGCAGTCGGCGCGGCCGTTGCCGTCGGCGTCGGGGAAGTCCTCGTCGACCTCGCCGTCGCCGTCGTCGTCTTCGCCGTTGCACTCCTCGGGGGGCACGGCGGTGTCCTCGGTGTCGGTGCCGGGCGGTTCCCACTCGCCGCCGGAGTCGAAGGCCTCGGCCGGGGCGTCCTTGCCGGTGAGCTCGTTCTCGGTCTGGCAGGCCACGAGCAGGGCGGCGGGCAGGCAGAGGGAGCGCATCGTGGGCCTCGGGCGGGCTAATCTACCTCCGGATGGAGCTTCACGCGCGCCAGATCGAGGTCCTTGCCGGGGGCCGGGCCATCCTCTCGGGCGTTTCCCTGCGGCTGCACGCGGGCCAGCTCTGCGGGGTGATCGGCCCCTCGGGCGCGGGGAAGAGCACGCTGATCCGCGTGCTCCTCGGGTTGACGACGCCGGCCCGGGGAGAGGTGACGCTCGCCGGTCGCCCGATCGCCGAGGCGGGACCGGTGGGCTACGTCCCGCAGGACGACGCGCTCCACGGCGCCTTGCGCGTGCGCGACGCCCTCGACTTCGCGGCGCAACTGCGCCTGCACGGCATGCCCGACGCGTCGCGACAAGCTCGTGTGCGGCAGGTGATTCTCCAGGTGGGCCTCGACGGCCGCGAGGACGTGCGCATCCAGAAGCTCTCGGGCGGCCAGCGCAAGCGGGTGTCGGTGGCGATGGAGTTGTTGTCGCAGCCGAAGCTGCTCATCCTCGACGAGCCCACCTCCGGCCTCGACCCCGGGCTGGAGGCCAAGATGATGGAACTCTTCGCCAAGGTGGCCCGCGACGGCCGCATCGTGCTGGTATCCACGCACGCGATGCAGTCGATCGAGCGCTGCGACCAGCTGATGGTGCTCGCGCGGGGCTCGCTGGTGTACTTCGGCACGCCGGCCGGGGCGCTCTCGAAGTGGGGGGTCAGCGACTACAACGGCATCTTTCCGAGGCTCTCCGCGTGACGACGGTCTTCGCGCCGGTGGCGGTGCAGCGCCGCGTGCTCGCCGCGCGCTACGCGGCCACGCTCCGGGGCGACTGGGGGACGGTGCTGGTGCTCCTGGCGCAGGCCCCGGTGATCGGCTGGCTGTGTACGCTGGTGTGGGCCTCGGTGGAAACCGACACCCCGTCCCTTCGATTCGTCCTGGCGCTCTCGGCCGTGTGGTTCGGTTGTATCAACGCCTGCCGCGAGATCGTGAAGGAGCGGGCCATCGTCGAGCGGGAGCGGCTGCTCGGCCTGTCGATGGTGGCCTACGTGCTGTCGCGGGCGTGGGTGATCGCGATCCTGGATCTCGTGCAGGTGGTGTTGCTGCAGGGCGCGGTGGAGTGGCAGCTCAGCCTCCGCGGCAACATGCTGCTCGAGATGCTGGCACTGTGGCTGGCGTCGCTGTGTGGCACGGCGCTGGGGCTCTTCGTGTCGGCGCTGTCGACCTCGCAGGAGCGCGCCGTGGGCGTTGTTCCCCTGTTGTTGCTCCCCCAGATCCTGTTCTCCGAGTTCGTGGTGCCCGCCAAGACCTTCACCGACCTGGTGGCTGCCGTCGAGAAGTTGATGCCGGTCCACTGGGCCTACGAGGTGTTTGCCCAGCTCGCCGGCAAGGAAACGTCGTGGGGGCAGGTGGCGCTCGCCTACGCCGCGCTCCTTGGCCTCGGGGCGGCGCTGCTCGGGGCCACCATCCTGGCGATGATGAAACGGAGGCCCGTGCCATGAAGCTCTTCCTGTGGCTGGTGGTCATCCTCCTGCTCGGGGGCTCGATCTACGTGGCGGCAGCTCACTTCTCGGGCGGCGCCTTCCCCACGCCGGGGCTCGCGGTGGGGGGCGAGCTGGGCTGGTTGCGGCGGACTTCGCTGGCCTTCTGGGAAGACATCCAGTTCAAGGACTTCGCGAAGGCGGCCAGCTACCACAGCCCCGACAAGCAGTCCTCCGTCGACATCCCCTACCTCATCCAGCGCCTGTTCGGCGTTCGCCCAGAGCAACTCGACATCATGGAGTACGAGATCGTGCTCGCGGAGATCGACAGCTCCGGGCTTCGCGCCCGCGTGAAGACGCGCGTGAAGGTGAAGTTCCTGCTCGAGGGCCGGATCGAAGAGACGGAGTTCATGCTGTTCTTCCACCGGGCCTCTGCCTCCGACCCGTGGTTCATGATCCTCGAGGACTCGCTCCGCCAGCTCGACGCAGACAAGGAGAAGAAACATTGATTTTCCTCGTTTCCTGGGCGCTCGCCGCCGACACCGCCGAGAGCGTGGCGGCGATGCCCACCGCCAGCGCGTCAGACCGGCTCGCCCAGGTGATCGCGGCGCGCGGCTTGCCGGCGTCCGAGCGCGAGACCCTGACCGGGCTCGCCCCGCGCGTGGCGGTGGCGCTCGACGATCCGCAGGTGGCCACCGCGCTGGGCCTCGTCCTGTCGCTGCCCCCGGCGGAGATCGGCCGCGCCCGGCGGGGCGACACCGTGGTGCGGAGCTACGGGAAGTGGGGCGAGGCGGAGGAGAGCGCCCTCGCCGAGCTGGCGAAGCTGCTGCGTTTCAAGGGCGCGGTGGATGCGTGGCTGGTGCGCACCGAGCAGGCGGAGCTGGTGCGGGTGGTGCTGGTGAAGGGCAAGAAGGAGGCCTCCGCCACCCTCGTGCCGCCCCCGGCCTGGAGCACGCCGGGGAGCTACCCGCAGGACGGCTCCTTCGAGAACCCGCGCGCGCTCGGCCTGTTGTGGACCCTGCGCGAGGGCGATGATGTCGTGGGGGTCGACGCCCTGGCCAGTGTCAGTTTCCGCGACGAGCAGCGGGTGAAGGCGGGGAGCGCCTCGCTGCGCATCACGCCGCAGGGTCGCGACACGGTACACGTGTCACAGCCGCTCGCGGTGGTGGCGGGGCAGTCGCTGCGGGTGAGCGTGGCGGCCGCGGGCGACGGTGCCAAGGGGCAGGTGGCGTTGCTCGTCGACGGGTCGCCTCTCGCGTCGAGCGACTGGAATTCGGCCGGCGGCGGCTCCTTCGTGCCGCTGGAGCTCGCGGCGACGGTACCGGACGGGGCCACTCAACTCGACCTCGTGCTCGCGACGCAGGGCCCCGGCTCGATGAACTGGGACGACGTGCGGGTGGCGGTGGAGGGGAAGGGCGGGGGCGTGACCGTCACCGAGCGCGGCCCGCTGCGGCTGCGTCACCCGGGGACGGAGTCGCACGACATCTCGGTCGCCGCGATGGAGGTGTCCCGCGCGATCACGGTGCTCAAGCTCCCCCCGGAGCCGCCGGTCACCGTCGACAGCACCTGCGCCGATGTCGCCCTCTGCGCGGTGGAACTCTGGGTGCGGCGGGCCTGGGGCGCGCCCAGCAGCGACAGCGTGGCGGCGGGGGTGATCGACGCGGCCCTGTCGCGACCGTCGGGCTACGCCGAGATGCTCGCGCGGGAGGGCGCGGTGGGCCTGCGGACGGCATGGCGGGAGGGGGGGTAGGCGGGAGGGGCCAGCCCAGGCAGGTCGATCCCGGCTCGCAAGCCAGCCTGCAAGCGGCGTATCGTCCCTCACCTCAGGCTCCGCTCCCGGTGACGGCGACCTACTTGACCCTCTCCCCGGCGGTAAACCGCTGCTCCGGCCCGGCGACCACGTACACCTGCACGGCACGGAGCGAGCCAAGGACCCGGGCGCTGTGCTCCACGCCCTTCTCGATGCGCACCGCGTCGCCCTTCTCGGCCACGAAGGGCTGGCCGCCGATCACCATCTCGGCGCGCCCCTCCAGCACGTAGAGGATCTCGACGCTGTCGGCGTGTACGTGAGGCGCCACCTCGGCGCCGTCCACCAGGGACAAGGTCCCGAGCGAGGCCTCGGGCGAGCCGTTCGTCGCGTTGAGCAACAGCTCGGCGGTGCCCTTGCCGGCGAGGATCCGGTAGGCGGGGGCGGTGTCGCCGTCGATCACCGGGTCGGCGGCCAGGGCGAGGGTGACGTGCAGGAACATGCGCAAGTGTACTACGCCGGCTTCTCGACCTCGTTGCGTCGCAAGAGCGCGAGGGACAGCCCCTCCTTCCACCAGCAGAAGGCGCCCACCGTGGTGATGGGCAAGAACGACACGCCCCAGAAGATGATGGCGAAGGCCTGCGCGGGACCGGCGTCCTGGCCCCAGAGCACCAGCGTCTTCTCGATGGCCACGTGGAAGACGCCGAAGAAGCCCGGGGCCTGGGGGAGCGCCACGGTGAGCGCGATCGCCACCGTGGTGAAGCACGAGGCCGCGAAGGGCAGGCTGATGCCGAAGGCGTGCATCAGCGCGAAGATGCTCAGCGAGCCGTTGAACCAGTGCAGCATCGACAACAGCGCCGCCTGGACCAGGTGCTTGCCCGAGCGCACCGAGGAGAGGCCACCCACGAAGCCGTCGAAGAGGGTGACGAACTTGTTGGCCACCGGGCCCGGCGCCAGCGAGGCCAGGCGCACGAAGGTGGCGCGCGCGCGGGCTTCCTGGGCGGCGAGCACGAGGAAGGTGCCGAGGCCGAGCACGCCGGCCAGGCCGAAGGCGCTGCCGTAGAGCTTGAGATTGGTCACCAGCTCGCCGTGGGCCTCGGCCTGCGGCGGGAGCACCGCGAGCATCAGGAGAAATACGCTGAGCAGGCCGAGGATATCAAACACGCGCTCGATCACCGCCACGGTGAAGAGCGGCAACATCGGCGTGCCGGTTTCCCGCGAGCCGAGCCAGGGGCGGGCGAAGTCGCCGGCGCGGAAGGGGAGCACGACGTTGAGCGCCATCCCGATGGTGGTGGCCACGAACAGGCGGCTGAATCGCGCGTTCGGGGCGATCTCCCAGAGCAGCACCTTCCATCGCCAGGCCCGGATCACGAACTCGGTGAAGAGGATCGCCGCCGACAGCGCCACCCAGCGGAGATCCACGCCGCCGAGGGCCTGCCCCAGCTCGGCCCAGTGAGCGCGCACCAGGAACCAGAGCGTGAAGCCAAGGCTTACGACGATGCCCGGCAGGAGGCGGAGGAAACGCTGGCGCACTGCGACGAACTATCACGGAGCCACGCGCGGCGAGTTAGACGCCGCCCTCCCTGGGAGCCCGCGTGAGCTACGAAGTGGTCGGCCTCGGCAACGCCATCATGGACGCCCTCGTCCGCATCGACGACGACGCCCTCCTCGGCGAGCTCGGCCTCACCCGCGGCCAGATGCACCCGGTGTCGCACGAGCGCTGGCTCGAGGTGTACGAGCGCGTGCGCGGCCTCGGCGTGGAGATCCACTCCGGCGGCTCCTGTGCCAACACCATCTCCACGCTCGGCCTCTGCGGGGCGAGGGTGATCTACGGCGGCCAGGTGGGCGCCGACGCCTTCGGCACCCACTACGGGCGCTCGCTCACCGACGCCTGCGGCGGCCACGCGCTCCACGTTCACGACGAGCTGCCCACGGGCAAGTGCCTGTCGCTCATCTCCGTGAAGGACGGCGAGCGCACCATGCTCACCGACCTCGGCGCTGCCATCCACCTCGGCAAGCTCGGCGGCTTGAGCGCGCACATCCGCCAGGCGCGCCTCTTCCACACCACCGGCTACAAGTTCCTCGGCGGCGCGGTGCGCGAGACCGCCTTCGCCGCGCTCAGCGAGGCCGAGGCCGCCGGGGCCAAGGTGAGCTTCGACGTGGCCGATCCCTTCGTGGCGCGCACGATCCGCGCCGACGTGGAGTGGATCATCAAGGACCACGCCGACATCGCCTTCCTCAACCGCGAGGAGGCCGAGATCGTCACCGGCAAGCCGGTCGACGAGGCCATCGACGAGCTGGCCGGCTGGACCGAGATCGTCGTCGTCAAGCTCGGCGGCCAGGGCAGCGTGGTGCTGCACGGCGGCGAGCGCTACCGGGTGCCGGTGTTCCCAGCGGCGGTCAAGGACACCACCGGCGCGGGCGACACCTACGCGGGCGGCTTCCTCTACGGCTGGTTGCGCGGGCTGGGCGCCGGCAAGTGCGGCGAGCTGGGCTCCCGGCTCGCGGCGCTCACCGTGGGACAGGTGGGCGCGGTGGTGCGCGACCGGTCGCACATCGCCGAGGTGAAGGCGATCGTGGGGGTGGCGTGAACCTCCCCGTCGAGGTGATCGAGGCGGTCAAGAACGACCGCTGCGTGATTTTCGTGGGCAACCGTGCCACCCTGGAGGCGGCGCAGGAAGCCGAGGCCGGCTATCCGGAGCAGAAAGACCTGGCCCGCGCGCTCGGCTGGAAGAAGCCCGCGGTGGCGGCGGGGAAACAGAAGGGCGTGGTGCCGAGCGTCGAGGAGGGGGCAGAGGCCTTCCAGGCGGCGAAGGGTCGCGATGCCCTGGTGGCCTACCTGGGCGATGCGGTGGGGGCGGAGGCGGTGAAGCCACTCGCGGCGCACCGGGCGATCGTCAAGCGTTTCCCCTTGATCTTCACCACCAACTACGACGACGTGCTCGAGCGGGCCGCCGCCACCGAGGGCCTCGCGCTCGACGTGCTCGGGCGGAGCAGCCCCATCCCCGGCCGTGTACCCGGCCGCGTCACGCTGGTCCGCCTGCGTGGTGCCCTGTCGCGACCCGACACGATGGTGGTCACCCGCGCCGACGCGGCGCGCTTGCCCATCGCCGCCGACACCAAGAAACAACTGCGCACCTTGCTGCGGCAACAGGTGGTGCTGTTCGTGGGCTACCGTCCCGACGAGGAGGAGTTCGAGCGCCTGTTCGCCGAGCTGTCCGAGGCCTACGGCGGGGAGTTGCCGCGTTGTCACCTCGCCGTCGCGCAGGGCGCGATCGACGACTACCAGTGGCAGAAGTGGGTGTGGCGCGGCCTCCTCATGTTCACGGCCGACCCGAGCGAGGTGATGACTGAGCTGGAGGCGTCGCTGCGATGAACCGCTACGTGCGCGTCGAGGTCAACGGGATCGAGTACTTCGCTCGTGCCGAGGGCACGGGCTTCCGCCTGCTCACCGGTCCGCCCTGGGCCGGTGGCCGCGAGGTGGGCACCTCGGCGGCCGACGCGCGCCTGCTCGCGCCGGTGGCGCCCTCGAAGGTGGTGGGCGTGGGGAGCAACTACCGCGACCACGCCAGGGAGATGGGGAAGCCCATCCCCGAGAAGCCCAAGCTGTTCCTCAAGCCGCCGAGCGCGATCATCGGGCCGGGCCAGCCCATCGAGATCCCGCCGGGGACCGAGCGGGTCGACCACGAGGCGGAGCTCGGGGTGGTCATCGGCACTCGCTGCCGCCGGGTGACGGCCGAGCGCGCGCTCGACCACGTGTTTGGCTACACCTGCGCCAACGACGTCACCGCGCGCGACTTCCAGAAGGAAGATGGCCTCTTCGCGCGGGCCAAGGGCTTCGACAGCTTCTTGCCGGTAGGGCCGCACATCGTGACGCACCTCAACCCCGCCAAGCTCGCCGTGGGTTGCGACGTCAACCGGCGGGTGCGCCAGCAGGGCAACACCGCCGACATGGTGTTCTCGGTGGCCGACCTCATCAGCTACATCAGCCACGTGATGACGCTCGAGCCGGGTGACTTGATCATCACCGGCACGCCGGCGGGCGTGGGCCCGCTCCAGGCGGGCGACTGGGTGACGGTGGCGGTGGAAGGGGTGGGGGCGATGTCGAACCCGGTGGTGGATCGCAGCGACCGATGCTGAGCATCCCGGTCTTCCGGAACGCGCTCGCTCTTGGCCTGATCGGGCTCCTGGCGCTGGTGCTCGCCCGCGCGCGGCGGGCCGAGCTGTGGCTGCCGATCTACATCGTGGCGGCGGCCGGGGTGGCGATGGGCCTCCGCGCTCTCCACCCGGCCTTCGTGGTGGAGTCCTTGATCAACGACCCGCCCTGGCTCGCGGCGGCGGCGCTGGCGGGCTGGTCGGCCCTCGCCGCCACCGGGCTGGTGCGCGCCCGGTCCTGGT
>VGRQ01000170.1 GCA_016875315.1 Deltaproteobacteria bacterium
GATGGCCGCGCCGGAGATTTCCGCGTTGGTGGCGAGCAGGTAGACGTTGAGCTCCAGCGCGTCGGCGCCAGCCTCCTCGATGAGCTTGGCGTAGCGCACCCAGCCCGAGGTGCTCGTCCCATTGAGCGAGGCGATGACCGGCACCTTCACCGCCTTCTTCATCTGGCGCACCTGGTGCAGGTAGGCCCGGGGACCCAGGAAGTACTCGCCCGGGTCGGGGAAGAAGGACAGGGCCTCGGCGTAGGCGTTGTGGTGCCGGTCGAACATCATCTGCGAGGAGCGCGAGTCGGCCTCGATCTGCTCCTCGAAGAGCGAGTGCATCACGATCGCGGCGGCGCCGCTCTGTTCGAGCCGGCGGGCCACGTCGAGATCCTCGGTGATCGGCGAGGCGCCACCGACGATCGGGTTGTCGAGCGCGAGCCCGAGGTAGCGGGTGGAGAGGTCCATCAGTTCCTCCGGGCCATTGCGTTGTAGAGTTCGAATCGCGCGAGGATCTCCGACTGGGCGATCTTGATCGTCTCCGCGAAGCGGTCGGGATCTTGCGCCTCGGTGGCGCGGAAGCGCGTCTCGGCGCGCATGAAGCGTCCGAGGTCGCCCTTCGGCGGGCCACTGTCGAGTTGCAGCGGGGTGTCGAGCCGCGGGTCGAAGCGGTAGAGCGGCCAGTAGCCGGTATCGACCGCCGACTTCTGCTGCTCGAGCCCGTGTACGAGATCGTACCCGTGGGCGATGCAGTGGCTATAGGCCAGGACGAGCGAGGGACCGGGGAAACTCTCGGCCTCCTGCAGTGCCTTCACCGTCTGCGCGTCCTTGGCGCCGAAGGCCACGCGGGCCACGTACACGCTGCCGTAGGCCATCGCCATCAGCCCGAGATCCTTCTTCGCGCTGCGTTTCCCCGCCGTCGCGAACTTGGCGGAGGCGCCGCGCGGGGTGGCCTTGGATTGCTGGCCACCGGTGTTGCTGTACACCTCGGTGTCGAGCACGAGCACGTTGACGTCGTGGCCACTGGCGAGCACGTGGTCGAGGCCGCCATAGCCGATGTCGTAGGCCCAGCCATCACCACCGATGATCCACACGCTGGTGTAGACCAGCGCGTCGGCGAGGGCGGCGAGCGGGGCGGCGGCGCGGTGATCGAGGTTCTGCAACAGCGCGCGCAGGGTGGCCACGCGCTCGCGCTGGGCCTTGATCCCGGGTGCGTCGCGAGGCTCTTCCAGGAGGCCATCCACCAGCACCGCGTCCAGGCGCGGCGCCAGCTCGTGCAACAGCGCCAAGGCCAGCGCCCGCCGCTGGTCGACCGCTAGGCGGAATCCCAGGCCGAACTCCGCGTTGTCCTCGAAGAGCGAGTTCGACCAGGCCGGGCCCCTGCCGTCGCGGTTGGTGCAGTAGGGCGTGGACGGCAGGTTGCCGCCGTAGATCGAGCTGCAACCGGTGGCGTTGGCGATGAGTAGGTGATCGCCCACCAGCTGGGTAAGGAGCTTGATGTAGGGTGTTTCCCCGCAGCCAGCGCAGGCCCCGGAGTACTCGAACAAGGGTTGCATGAGCTGGGCGGTGCGCAGGTCGTGCTTGACACTCGCCGGGTCGAGCTCCGGCAGCGCGAGGAAGGCCTCGTACTGCTGGCGTTCGCGCTCCATCACCGGTGCCTGATCCACCATGTCGATCGACTTGTGACGGGGGTTGGTCTTGTCCTTCGCGGGGCACACCGCCACGCACACGCCGCAGCCGGTGCAATCCTCGGGCGCCACCTGCACGGCGTAGCGGTGGTCGGCCAGGTCCTTGCCCTTGTACGGCACCGAGGGACACGCCGTCGCGACGTCGCCGGGGAAGGCCTTCACCCGGATCGCGGCGTGCGGGCACACCATCGCGCACTTGTTGCACTGGATGCAGATCGCCGGGTCCCACACCGGGATCTCCTGCGCGAGGTTGCGCTTCTCCCAGCGGGCGGTGGCGGTGGGCCAGGTGCCGTCGACGGGGAAGGCCGACACCGGCAAGAGGTCGCCCTCGTTGGCGAGCAGTCGCGCGGTGACCCTTTGCACGAAGCTCGGGGCCTCGGCGGCCACCGCCGGGGGACGCATCCGCTCGGTGGTCGGCGCGGCGGGGAGGGTCACCTCGAAGAGGTTGGCCAGCGCCGCGTCGACGGCGGCGTGGTTGTGGGCCAGCACATCTGGCCCCCGCCGGGCGTAGGTCTTGTCGATGGCGTGCTTGATGCGGCCGGTGGCCTCGTCGCGCGGCATCACGCCGGAGAGCGCAAACCAGCAGGTCTGCATGATGGTGTTGATGCGGCCGCCGAGCCCCGCCTCGCGCGCCACGCGCACGGCGTCGATCACGAACAATCGCAGGTTCTTGGCGATGAGATCGTCCTGCATCTCCCTTGGCAGGCGAGCGAAGGTGTCGTCGGCCCGGTGCGGGCTGTTCAGGAGCACGATCGCGCCGGGCCGCGCGTAGGCGAGCAGGTCGAACCTGTCGACGAAGCCGAACTGGTGGCAGGCCACGAAGTCGGCGTCGCGCACGAGGTAGGGCGCGTCGATGGGGTGCGGGCCGTAGCGCAGGTGGGAGATGGTCACCGCGCCCGATTTCTTGCTGTCGTAGACGAAGTAGCCCTGGGCGTGGAAGCCCGCGTCCTCGCCCACGATCTTGATGGAGTTCTTGTTGGCGCCCACGGTGCCGTCGCTACCGAGCCCGAAGAACACCGCCGATCGTGTGCCACTCGGCAGGGGAGACAGGCGATCGTCGTAGGCGATGGAGCTGCCCGACACGTCGTCGATGATGCCGACGGTGAAGTGATTCCGGGGACGGTCGAGCGCGAGGTGGGCATACACCCCGGCGATCATCCCCGGCGTGACCTCCTTGCCGCCGAGCCCGTAGCGTCCCCCGGTGACGGGCAGCGAGCGCCCGGCCTCGGCGAGCGCGGTCACGACGTCCTGGTAGAGGGGCTCGCCGGGAGCGCCGGGCTCCTTGGTGCGGTCGAGCACGCCCACGCGGCGGGTGGACGGCGGCAACAGCGACACCAGCAGTTCGCCGTCGAAGGGACGGTAGAGCCGCACCTGGACCACGCCCACGCGCTCGCCATGTCGCGACAGGTGAGTCGCCGTTTCTCGGGCGGTGACGGCGGCCGAGCCCATGATCACGATCACCCGCTCGGCCTCTGGGTGCCCGTGGTACTCCATCGCCCGGTAGCGCCGCCCGGTGTGGGCGTGGAACAGGTCCATCGCGGCCTGCACCTCGGCGCCGCAGGTGGCGTAGGCGAGGTTGGCGGCCTCGCGGGCCTGGAAGAAACTATCGGGGTTCTGCGCCGTGCCGCGGACGGTGGGGTGGTTCGGGTCGAGGCTGCGAGCGCGGTGGGCGGCGATGGCCGCTTCCGGCAGGAGCGCGGCGATGTCGTCGTCGCCGAGGGCGTGGAGGCGTGACACCTCGTGCGAGGTGCGGAAGCCGTCGAAGAAGTGGAGGAAGGGCAGTCGCGAGCGGAAGCTGGCTATGGTCGACAAGAGCGCGAGGTCGTGGGCCTCCTGCACCGTGGCCGAGCACAACATCGCGAAGCCCGTCTGTCGGCAGGCCATCACGTCGCTGTGGTCGCCGAAGATCGACAGCGCGTGGGTGGCCACCGTCCGCGCCGCCACGTGCATCACGAAGGGCGTGAGCTCCCCCGCGATCTTGTACATGTCGGGGATCATCAGCAAGAGGCCCTGGCTCGACGTGAAGGTGGTCGCGACCGAGCCGGCGGTGAGCGCCCCGTGTACCGCGCCGATCGCCCCGGCCTCCGACTGCATCTCCATCACCGTGGGCACCGTGCCCCAGGCGTTCTTCTTCCCTTTCGCCGTCCACACGTCGCAGAGCTCCCCCATGCTGCTCGAGGGGGTGATCGGGTAGATGGCGATGACGTCGCTGGTCTTGTGTGCCACCAGCGCGGCGGCCTCGTTGCCATCGACGGTAATCCAAGCAGACAAGACAGGCTCCGGCGCGAGGCTGTCCCCTGCAAGAACGGGGCCCGCGCCGGTGGTGGATTCCGCCCGGATTCAGGTGGTTTGCTGGGCGAGAATCAACACGGCGATGTTGGATTCTGCACTAGCCCAGCATCCCCGTCCACTTGATGATGATCTCCTTCATCACCTCGCTCGTCCCCCCGCCGATGGGCATGAGGCGAACGTCGCGGTAGGCGCGGGCGATGTCGTACTCCTCGGTAAAACCGTAGCCGCCGTGGAACTGCAGGCAGTCGTAGGCCACTTTTTGCGCGAGGTCGCCGGCGAAGAGCTTGGCCATGCTGATCTCTACCTGCGCATCTTCCCCCGAGTTGATCTTGTCGACCGCGTGGTAACTCAGCATCTTCGCCGCCCGGATCGCGGTGATGTGCTCGGCGAAACGGTGCCGCCACACCTGGTAGGCGACGATCGGCTTGTTGAAGGCCCGGCGCGACTTGCCGTACTCGATGGCGTCGTGGAGCTGCACCTCCATGCCGCTGGTACACATGAGCGCGGCCACCAGGCGCTCTCCCTGGAAGTTCTGCATGATGTAAAGGAAGCCCATGTTCTCCTCGCCGAGCAGGTAGCGGCGAGGAATACGACACTCGTCGAAGTGCAGCAGCGAGCTGTCGACCGAGCGGGTGCCGAGCTTGTCGAGCTTCTTGCCCACGGTGAACCCGGGGGTGTCGGTGGGGAAGAGCACCAGCGAGATGCCGCCGTGCCCCGCCTCGCCGGTGCGCACCGCGAGCACGATGAAGTCGGCGAAGGCCCCGTTGGTGATGAAGGTCTTGGCGCCGTTGATCACGTAGTCGTTGCCGTCGCGCCGGGCGGTGGTGGCCAGCGCCGCCACGTCGGAACCGCAGCCGGGCTCGGTGATGCCCAGCGCCCCGATGCGCTCGGCGGCGATGGCCGGGCGCAGGAACTCCTCGCGCTGCGCGTCGGTGCCGATCTCGTGGATCACCGGCGTGCTGATGTCGGTGTGTACGAGGATGCTCATCGACACGCCGCCGTTGCGCGCGTGAGCCAGCTCTTCCACGAAGGCCGCGTGGGCCCACCAGTCGAGGCCCGCGCCGCCCCACCGGGGGTCGAAGCGAATCCCGAGGAGGCCGAGATCGGCCATCTTCTTGAACAGCTCGCGGGCTGGCCACTCGCCCTGGTCGTCCCACTCCTTGCGGTGGGGGTAGATCTCGCGCTGGACGAAGTCGCGCACGGTCTTGCGGAGCAGGGCATGCTCCTCGGTGAAGGGCGGGAAGTTCATGCCGCCCACCTATCGCAGCCGCTGCCGAGGGGGGGTGTTACCATTTGCACGTGTTGCTGCTCCTCGCCGCGTGCTCGCCCACCCTCGAGGCCACGTCGGGCTCCTCGTCGGTGCTCGAGCCCGTCCCCAGCTCCACCCCGCGCGACACGGGCACCGTCGTGGAGTCCAGGCCGGTCGACACCGGCACCGAGCCGGTCGACACCGACGACGACGCGGAGGAAAGCCTCCCCCACGTCGTGATCAACGAAGTGCAAACCCGCAACGCCTCCACGCTTTTCGTGGATGGCGCCTTCCCCGACTGGATCGAGATCTACAACGACAGCGCTGACAGCATCGACTACGGTCGCCTGCAACTGGTCGATGGCAACGACCTGCCCTGGCTGGGCACCTCCGGCAGCACCCTCGGGCCCGGCGAGTTCGTGCTGGTGTACGCCGACGCCTCGCTCGACGGCGGCCTGCACGCCCCATTCGCCCTCGATGGCGATGGCGACGAGATCACGCTGAAGCTCGACGGCGTGGTGGTGGATCGCATCGCCACCGGCGAGTTCCTGGAGGACGCGTCATGGGCGCGCTTCCCCGACGGCGGCGCGTGGGCGCCTACCATCGACTGCACCCCGGGCGGCACCAACGGCAACACGCCAAGCGAGTCACTCGACATCGGCGACACCCTCTTCGACCTCTCGGGCGACCAGCAGATCAACCTGATCATGTCGTCGAGCGCGATCAACTCGCTCACCGCCAACAGCTACGCCGAGGTCGAGGCCGACATCGACATCAACGGCACCGAGTTCGGCCCCGTCGACCTTCGCATCCGCGGCTCGGCCACCCGCCAGGCCTTCACCGGCAAGGCCTCGCTCAAGATCGACCTCAACGAGCACGTCGACATCAAGTACCGCGACCTCGAGAAGCTCATGCTGATCAACATGGTGTGGGACTCCTCCTACGTGCGCGAGTACGTGGGCTACGCCATCTTCCGCGAGGCCGGGGTACCCGCCGCGCGCACGTCCTACGCCTTCGTTTCTGTCAACGATGACTTGATGGGCTACTACCTCTTCACGGAAACCTACGACGACGCCTTCCTGCGCCACTGGTTCGGCAACGACGACGGCTACCTGTGGGAGGCCAACGGCGATTTCAGCTCCTACTCCGCCTGGGACTGCGAGGAGGGCTACCCGTGTGACACCGAGGTGCTCCAGTCGATCGCGGGCATCCTCTCCGGCGGCTCGGGGACGGAAGACGAGATGGCCGACCTGGAGCAGTACGTCAACCTCGACAACCTGATGCGCGAGTGGGTGATCGAGAACGCCATCGGCCAGTGGGACGGCTACACCTCGCCGCACAACTTCCGCGTGTACTGGAACCCCGACGACGGGCTCATCTACATGATCCCCTCGTCGATCGACTACACGTTCGACAATCCCTACAGCTGGTCGGAGAACATCTTCTACGGCAACGGCGCGATGATGCGCTGGTGCTGGAGCGCCACCGCCTGCACCGAGCGCTACGAGGCGGTGGCCATCGAGGTGGCCGACATGATCGAGGAGATGGACTGGGACAGCCGGCTCGACGAGCTGTATGCCCACGTCGAGCCCAACGCGGGCCGCGACCAGAACGACCCGCGCAGCAACTACACCAGGGCCCAGTTCGACACGGCCTTCGAGTACATCCGGACGTACATGCAGGAGATCCCGGATGTGATTCGCGGGCAGGCGATGTAGCCGTCGCGGGGGGAGGGCTTCCGCCCTCTTCTTGATTCGCCGGTCGCCGGCCCCTGGCCGGGCCCACTCGGTTGGCCGCGGCCGCCGGCGTGACTACCGCGCGAGCCCTCGGAGCATTGCGCCCACCCTTCGCAGCTTCGGTTGCTCGATGGCCGCCTCTGGCGAGCCCACCAGGTCCAGCGCGGCGCAGGCTTCGGCCGCCGACCCGGCGGCCATGCGGAAGTGGTTGCGCCCCGCGTCGCCTCCGCGAGCGCGCCCCTCGGCGATGTTGAGCACCACCGAGTCGGCGGCGCGCTGCAGCTGGTCGCGCAGGTGGGATCGCCCGGTGGGGATGCGCAGAGTGGTGCAGCTCCGTGCCACCTCCAGCGCGACCTTGTAGACATCGAGGTTCTCGTGATCGAAGCGGTAGTCCATTGTATCCTCCGGAGGGCCGCTCGGAAGCGAGCACGGCGCCCTCCCCGGCAGGGGGGCGCCGCGCGCAGCTCCGAGCGGCCCGGAGGAGGCGAAGTCGGAGATCGAGAATCGAGCGTCGCGCGTCGAGCGTCGCGCGTCGAGCCTCGAGCCTCGAGCGTCGAGAATCGAGAGTCGGAAATCGAGAGTCGGAAATCGAGAGTCGGGAATCGAGAATCGAGAGTCGAGAATCGAGAGTCGAGCGTCGAGAATCGAGCGTCGAGCCTCGAGCCTCGAGCGTCGAGCCTCGAGCGTCGAGCCTCGATTATCGAGTCTCGAGAGTCGCTCCGCGCTCGACGCCGCTAGAACTCGCACACGAAGGGATACTCACTCTCACAATCCTCGTCCGCCCACTCCCCGCGCCGACCGGACGGGTTGATGATCACGCAGTCCTGGTCGCCGGCGTCGTCCGGTTCGCCGCTTAGCCAGCTGTCGTAGCCCACGCTGGTGCCGTCAGGCCAGAGCCAGTCGCCCTCGGTGTCGATGTCGTTGGCGCCGATCCATGTGGCCCGCTCGGCGAGGTCGGCCACGTCGTCGTTCTCGGTGCCGGAGCTGATGAGCACCAGCGAGCCGCCGAACGCCTCGCAGGCCTGCCGGGCCAGTTCCCACTCGGTGGAGGCGGAGCACAGGTAGTAGTCGCCCGTGGGCGTGCAGCCGTAGCAGGATGGGTCTTCGTCGGTGTAGCCGTTGCAGTCGTTGTCGACCCCGTCGCAGGCCTCGGTGCCGCCGGGGAAGGCGGCGGCGCTGGTCTCGTCGCAGTCGCCGTCGCAGATGGTGAAGCCGTCGCCGTCGGCGTCGTCGTACTCGAGCGTGGTCACGTTGCAGTCGTTGTCGAGGCCGTCGCACACTTCCTCGGCCCCGGGGTACGCCGCCGACTCGCCGTCGTCGCAGTCGCCGAAGCAACTCGGCACGCCGTCGGCGTCGAGGTCGAAGTCCTCGTCGACGAGGCCGTCGCAGTCGTTGTCTTCCCCGTCGCAAGACTCCGCCGCGCCCGGGCCGTAGTCGGGGTCGTCGTCCTCGCAGTCGCCCTGGCACTCGGAGTAGCCGTCGCCGTCGAAGTCCCAGATCTCGTCGATGTCGCCGTCGCAGTCGTTGTCGATGGCGTCGCAGGCCTCGGGTGCGCTGGGGTTGACGAAGGGGTCCTCGTCGTCGCAGTCGCTGCACACGTCGTAGCCGTCGCCGTCGTAGTCGCCGTTGTCGTAGTCGCCGTCGCAGTTTTGGTCGACGTAGTCGCACGTCTCGCGGGCGCCAGGGTACACGGCAGCATTGTTGTCGTTGCAGTCCCAGTTGCCATCGGGGTCGAGCAGGTAGCACTCGGCCTGGTCGTCAAAACCGTCGTCGTCCTCGTCGTAGTCGCCCTCGTCGATGTCGCCGTCGCAGTCGTTGTCCAGCCCGTCGCACAGCTCCTCGGCGCCGGGGTGAAAGTCCGAGTTGTACGGTTTACAATCTGACGCGTCCACGGTGCCGTCGTGGTCGGCGTCGTGGGTGAGCGGGTCGGGCTCCTCGTACTCGTCGTAGCGCTCCGGGTCTTCCGTGGCGCTCACGTTCGACTCCACGGAGCAGGCGAGGACCAGCGCGACGAGCATCGGCATAGTCTAGCAGCCGCGATGCACGTCCACCTCCTCGACCTCAACGCGGGGCTCCCCAACCGGGGCACGGCGGCGATCGTCGGCCTGGTGCGCGAGCGCGGTCACCCGGTGAGCGTGTACGACGTGCGGGCCCGGGGCGAGTTGCCTCCCGCCGGCGACGGCGCGTGGATCCTCGGCGGCGGGCCAGGGTCGCCGCTCGAGCCAGGAGCCTGGCGCGAGCCCTTGCTGGCTGCCCTTCGCGCGCGCACGGCGTCGTCGTTGCCCACCCTGGCGATCTGCTACGGCTGCGAGATGCTGGGCGCGGCGCTCGGCGCCGATCTCCGCCGCCTGCGCGAGGAGCGCGATGGCGTGTATGCGCTGCGCCTCCTTGCCGCCTCGGGTCGCGACCTACTTATGCACGGGCTCGACCCCGCGGCGGCCTACGAGAAGCGAAGCTGGGGGGTCTTCGACGTGCCGGCGCCGGTGCTGGCGGCCGGTCCCGACGGCGACGCTGCGGCCTTCCGG
>VGRQ01000171.1 GCA_016875315.1 Deltaproteobacteria bacterium
GTCCTTGGCCCAGCGCGAGGCGCAGGCGGGGCAGGCCGGGCCGGGACCGGAGCAGGGCGCGCCGTCGCGCAGCAGGAGCCCCCCGGCGGGGCACCACGCCCAGGCGTCGTGGAGCATCCATGCCGCGGGCACGTCGCCGGGCAGGTGGCAGGAGAGGCCCCGGAGGTGCTGCACCAGCAGCAGATCCGGGCGCTGGCGGGCCACGCGGTCGGCCACCAGTTGCTCCATCGCCCGGTCGCGCTCGCCGCTGCGGAGGCCCGCGTACGGGGCGTTCTGCACCACCCTCGTCAGCCCCGGTTCCTCCTCGACGCCGTACATCGGCGCCCCGGGCCGCTGCGTGGCGGCGAGGGTGTGTACGTCGTGACCGAGCGCGCGCAGCCGATCGGCGAGGCGAGCGGCGTACACCTCTGTCCCGGCCCGCTCGCGGGGGGGGTAGCCGTGAACGAGCTGGAGGACGCGCACGCTAGACACGGTATCCTTCGCGGGATGTCGTCCGAGTTGCGGGTCCTCGTCGTCGATGACGAGGAGAACCTGCGCCACCTGCTGGAACTGATCCTCGCCCGCGCGGGCTACGCCGTGGTGACGGCCGCGAACGGGCGCGAGGCGCTCGGGAAGTTGAAGGGCATCGACATCGTGCTCTGCGACATCCGCATGCCCGAGATGGACGGCCTGGCCTTCCTCGACGCGCTCCCCGCCGGTTCTCCCCCCGTGGTGATGATGAGCGCCTACGGCAGCATGGACACCGCGCTGGAGGCGATGCGGCGGGGCGCCTACGACTACGTCAACAAGCCATTCAAGGCCGACGAGATCGTGCTCACGCTCAGCAAGCTGGTCGAGCGCGAGCAAATCGCGGCGGAACGCAGTCGCCTGGCCCTGGAGAACGCCCGCCTCGCCGAGCGATCGGGCGAGCCGGTGGAGGGCTTCGTGGGGCGCTCGCCGGTGGTCCAGGAGGTGCTGCGAGTTCTCAGTCGTGTCGCGACACACGATACCAGCGTGCTGCTCACGGGCGAGAGCGGCACGGGCAAGGAGCTGCTCGCGCGCGCCATCCACCGGCTGTCGCCGCGTCGCGACCGCCCCTGGGTGGCCGTCAACTGCGCCGCCATCCCCGAGTCGCTGCTCGAGAGCGAGTTGTTCGGCTATCGCCGCGGCGCCTTCACCGGCGCGGTGCGCGACCACGAGGGCTTCTTCGAGCAGGCCGACGGGGGGACGCTCTTCCTCGACGAGATCGGCGACCTGCCGCCTGCCTTGCAGTCGAAGTTGCTGCGCACCCTCCAGGAAGGCACGGTGCGCCGCCTTGCCGACACCGCCGACACCCGCGTAGACGTGCGCATCGTGACCGCCACGGCACGCTCGCTCCAGCCTCCCTCCTTCCGTGAAGACCTGTTCTACCGGATCGCGGTGGTGCACCTCCACCTGCCGCCCTTGCGCGAGCGCCGCGACGACATCCCGCTCCTGGTCGATCACCTGCTCGACGCGCTCTGCTCGCGCCTGCGACTGCCCCGTCCCCGGCTCGCGGAGGAAGCGCTCCGGCTGGTGCTGGCGCACCCGTGGCCGGGCAACGTGCGGCAGCTCGAGAACGCCCTGGAGCGCGCGCTGCTGTTGTCGGACGGCGAGTCGATCGACGTCGACGCGCTCCCCGCCGAGGTGCGAAGCACGCCTCGGGGGGCCCCGGGTGACGACGTCTTGTCGATCCCGGTCCGAACGGCCGCCCTGGAGCGGTCGCTCATCGAGCAGGCCCTGCGCCTGCACGAGGGCAACAAGTCGGCGGCAGCACGGGCGCTCGAGATCTCCTACAAGGCCCTGCTCTACAAGATTCGCGACTACGGGATCGACTCGTGATCCTCGCGTTCTGGATGGGCTGTAGCACCGCCGTCGACCGAGGCGAGGAGGCGTTGAGTCACGACGACCTCGTGGGCGCCGAGCGCGAGTTCCGGTCGGCCCTCGAGTCCGATCCCGCCGACGCGCAGGCGCTCTACGGCCTCGGCTGGACCTTCTACATGGCCGGGGAACAACCCGCGGCAAACGACGCTTTCGAGCAGCTGGTGAGGGCGCACCCCGAGAGCCCGCTCGGCTACCGGGGGCTGGGCAGCGTGGCCGCGGCGCGAGGCGAGGTGCCGGCGGCCAGGAAACACCTCGACGAGGCGCTGGCCCGTGCCCCGGGCGACGCTCGCAGCCTGCAGTCGCTCGCCCTGCTCGACATGCGTGAAGGCAAGTACGACAATGCCCTGTCGCGACTTGATATCATCCTCGACGCGGAGCCGGCGAGCGCGGTGGCGCTCCAGACGCGGGCCGCCGTGCTCCTGCGCGCGGACCGTCCCGACGAGGCGCTGGTCGCCGCGGATGGCGCCGTCTCGAGCGCGACGACTCCGCGCGAACGCGCCACGGCCCGGCTCACCCGCGCCCACGCCCTCATGGCGACCAGCGACGGCCGAGTGGGTCGCGACAACTGCGCCGACGCGCCCGCCGTGGCGTCCTGGCTCGACGAGGCCGACGCGGAGCTCGACCGGGCGCAGGCAGCCGGCATCCACGCGCTCGAAGTCGCGGATGCTCGGCGGGAGGTGCGCCGCCGCCGGGCCTACCTCGACGCCGCCTGCCCGGCCGGCGCCGCGCGAGGTGGGCAGTGATTCGCCACATGGGAAAACTTTTCCGTGCCTGGGCCGCTGGCGCACGGCAGGAAGGCCGCTTTCGGCGTGGAACGTTTCTTGCATGTACGCGCGTTGGCTCCACGCTCGTCGAAATCGCCGTCGTGGTCGCCATCGTCTCCGTCCTCGCCGCCATCGGCTGGGGACTTTTCCAGGACCGCGTCACTTCTCACCGGATGATCGGCGTCTCGAAGATGCTCTACAACGACATCGTCACCCTCCGCAGCCTCGCGGTCGACAGCAACCGGGAAACCCGGCTCTTGCTCGTCGAGGGCGACGAGCAACTCGATCCCGAGGACGCGCAGCACGGCGCGTGGCGCCTGCAAATGGGCGACAAGTCGAGCGGGAGCACGGAGTGGGACACCCTCCCGCCCGACCGCGACGGCGTCGTCAGCGAGGCCGATGGCATCCGCAGCCTCGAGCGCGACGGCGAGAACGAAACGACCGCCGTGAGCCTCGCGATGTGGAGCACGCTGGAGGACGACGCCATCGTGTTCACGCCGCGCGGCTGGGTGGGCAACCGGGCCAGCGACTTCGACAGCGGCTACATCACGCTCTCCCTGGTGAACAAGCGCGCACTGGCCGACGGCATCGACGAGCGAGGCGTGCTGCGCATCGCGCGCAGTGGCTTCGTGCGGCTGGAGCTCGGGCAGAACAGCGCGCTGGCCGATGGCGCGGTGGGCTCGGGAGCGACCAGCCGATGAAGTCGATGCTGCTCGCACGCCGCGCCAGGGGAGGCTTCACCCTGATCGAGGTGATGGTCGCGTCGGCCATCCTCGGGGCCTCGCTCATCGTCATGTTCGGCTTTCACAGCCAGGCGGTGCGATCGAACATGAACGCGCGGCGCCTCACGGACTGCACCTACCTGGCCCAGACCCAGATGGAGCGTGTACTGGCGATGGACTGGACCGAGGGCGCGGGGCGTCCCACCGACATGGCGGAGGGATTCATCGACGACACCTCGATGACGATGTGGGACCCGCTCACCCTGAACCTGGGTACCGACTCCGCCAGCGAGCCGCTCAAGGTCAACGCCGCCTTCGAGTACACCGACGATCTCGGTCCCACCCTCTACACCATCACCTGGGACGTGGAGGACATGGACGACGACGGCACGTGGATCCGCGTGCGCGTGCGCTGCACCTACGACGACGCCGCCTTCGACACCAAGCACGGCACCACCATCTCCACCTTCCGCTTCAGGGACGCGTGATGATCGCCCGCGCGCGCCACGGCTTCACCCTCATCGAGCTGCTGATCGCGATCGCCATCGGCACCTTCGTCGTGGCCGCGCTCTACAACCTGTTCACCATCCAGCTCAAGCAGTTCCTCTACCAGGACCTGCAGATGGAGATGCACCAGAACATCCGCCTCGCGATGGACGTGCTTACCCGGAGCGCCCGCAATGCCGGGATGGGCACCAACGGCCAGGTGCTCGGGGCGCTCGGGCTGTCGGGGAACGTCGACTCCAGCCTCCCGGTCATCATCAGCTACGACGGGGCGGGTCCCTTCGGTTCCGATGCGGTCACCTTCGTGTCGATGGATCCCGACCTCGTGATGTACAGCGACGCGGACTACCTCTCCGACTGCACCGGAACGAGCATCTACTTCGACCAGACGATCCCGGATTACGACGACAAGCTCGCGGAACTCCAGGTCGGCGAGTACCTCATGTGTTACGACGGGACGTCGCGAGCCGACCGGGCGGCGTACCTGTGGAAGGTGACGGGCACCGTGGCGGCGACGGGCGAAGTGACGCTCGACGCCACCTCGGGGCTTGCCGCCGACTACTCGGGGGTGTGCGCCAGCGGCGAGAACATGCCGATCTCGATGGAGTGCTCGCGAGCCGAGATCGTCACCTTCTACATCGACGCCAACGACAGCGACGGCGTGGGGGCAGGGTCGGCCGAGCACCCGGTGCTGATGATGGATCTCGACTACGAGTCGCCCGACGACGACGACGTGCCGGTGGTCGACCATGTCGAGGACGTCCAGCTCGAGTATTGCTTCGCGGGCGACGACCCATGCGGGTCGGGGTCGTGGAACGACTCCGTCGATACGTACAGCGACGGTGACGAGGGCAACGATCCCGACGACGTCTATATGATCCGCGTCTCCTTGGTGGTGCGCTCATCGCGAGAAGACCCGCGCGACCTGTACTCGGGCGCGCCGCTGGCGATCGCCAACAACTCGGGAAGCGGCGCCGACGATCACTACTACCGGCAGGTCCTCAGCTCCGAGGTGTCTGTCCGCAACATGAGGGCCCTGCAATGGTGAAAGCCCGCACTCGCCGCGCCCGCCGCGGCTACGCGATGCTGGTTGCGCTCATCCTGATCGCGATCATCACCATCATCGGCGCCACCTCGCTCTCGATCGCCGGGGTCGACCAGCGCGTGGCCGCCTACACCCGCCGGCACGTTGCCGTGGCCGACGCGGCCGACGCGGGCACGCAGCACGCGCGCTACGACCTCATGTTCGAGACGCCCGCCGACGAGGGCTGGGACGTGACGGACACCGGCGCGGTGCCGTGGGTGGAGGAGGTCGAGTCTGAGAGATGGTTCGAAGGCGAGTCGATGGACCTGCCGCTCGGCACCTACGAGGTCGACGCTACCTTCGCGAAGTGCGCGTCACCGCCGCCCGGCTACAGCACCGAGGAAGGCAACGACGGCTTCCGCAGCGACTACTGGAACATGAACTCGCACGGCTGGTTCGAGGACAACTCGGGCTCCGACTCGCAACTCAATGCATCCGAGGCCCGCGCCACCGCCGTGGTGCGCAAGGTGATGCGTGGCTCCTGCCAGGAGAGGTGAATCATGACCGCTCGCTTCTTGCCCCTCGCCCTGCTCGCGCTCCTCGCCTCGCCCGCGGAGGCCACCACCTCCACCGCGGTGGCGGAGCAGCTCAGCACCAGCCAGATGGTGCCGCCCGCGGTGATCTTCGTGATCGACCTGTCGGCGAACATGAGCAGTAGCTGCTTCTCGGGCAGCACCAACACCTGCCTCGCCGACACCGTGGACGTGGTCAAGCAGGTGTCGCAGCACTTCACCGACGTGCGCTACGGCGTGGTGGGGACGGCCGAGAACGACAGCGATTTTTCCTACATCGAGATCGTCCCCGTGGGCACGTCCTACGCCGACATGGCCACCGCCCTCGACGCGCTCACCGCCTGGTCGACCGACACCCGCAACCTGTCTGAGGTCGTGGAGCTCGTCTCTTCCGACTACCTCGAGCAGTCCACGGCGGAGGACTGGAGCGACGACGACGGCGACGGCTACGACGGCGACTGGGGCGAGACGCCGTTCCAGTACTACTGCTCGTCGGTACACATGATCGTGCTGTCCTCGGGCCGCGCGGTCTACGACGACCAGGGCACGATGTCGTCCTTCTCGGCGGCCCCCCCTTCCGACGTCATCTGCGACGCCGCCGGCGACACCAGCGGTGGAAGCACCGGCTCCGACGTGGAGTGCCACTACGACAACCTGGTCACCCACGTCTACAACTACGACCACAGCTCGCTGAGCGACACGCAGCGCATGACGGTGTCGACCATCGGGCTCGGCCTCGACACCTCTGACACCTACGGCGAGGCCACGGCCGACCTAGTGTTCCAGAGCGCCGCCGACGCCACCGGGGGCGACGGCATGTACACCAACGCGTCGACCAAGGACGAGGCCATGTCCGGCGTCCTCGCCGTGCTCGCCGACTTGCTGTCGGGCATTTACAGCCGCTCCTCGCCGGTGATGGCGAACAACGGCAGCTACCTCATCTACACCTACTACGAGCTCACCGGCGATCACCCCCTCGCCGAGGGCCACGTGCTCGCCTACGAGATCGACGACGACCCCGAGTCGAGCACCTACGGCGAGCTCATCTACTACTCGGGCGCGCCTTACGACGACTACTACGGCGCGCAGTGGGACGCAGGCTGGAAGTTGTACAGCCGCGTGGCCGACGCGGCGGAGTCGAACGACGACGACCTCGACGGCTTCAGCCACCGAGACATCTTCTTCTACGACACCTCCCTCGAGACGTACATGCTGGCCGACGCCGCCGAGAAGAGGATGGGCTTCGACAAGGAGTTCGTCGATGCGGTGGTGCTCTCCGGCACGCTGAGCAACGTGATGGACGACTCGGTCGATACGAACGGGGCGCTCACCAACGATGCCTACGACCTCACCGACGACGGGCTGGTGCTGAGCGACGATCTCCAGGATCTCGTCGACTTCACTCGCGGCGTGTACACCACGCAGTTCCGGTACATCGACCTCGAGCACGGCCGGTGGAAACTCGGCGACTCGCCCTACTCCTCGCCGGCGATCGTCACCAAGCGCAACGACGTCTTCTCGAACTCCGACACCTACCGGAACTTCCTCGCCCTGGTCGAGGCCGAGACGATGCCCGACATCGTCCTGGTCAGCGCCAACGACGGCATGCTCCACGCCTTCGCCCTCGAGGACGACGACACCACCCCCACCTCCGACGAGGCCGGCGAGGAGCTCTGGGCCTGGATCCCCAACAGCCTGATCCTGCGAGACCGCGGCGCCGAGTGGGCCGGCGGCCTCATCGACATGATGTGGTACGGGCGCACCTTCCTCTTCGACGGCACGCCGGTGGTGAAGGACGTCTGGATCGACCTCGACGGCGACAACAAGAAGGAGTGCGGCACCGACCTCGACGACTGCGAGTGGCGCCGCGTGGTGGTGGTGCAGCAGGGCCTCGGTGGCACGCGGACCCTCGCGCTCGACATCACCTACACCGACTCGCCCACCTTCCTCTGGGAGCAGACCAACAGCGCTGACTCCACCGCGATGGGCTACACCACCAGTCGCCCAGCGGTCTTCAACGTGTACGATCGCAGCGGCACGACCTCCCGCGACCGGTGGGTGGCGATGTGGGGCTCGGGCCGACCGGCCGACTACAGCTCCTCGTCGACCGACTATTTCGACTCCGTGGAGGGCAGCCTCTACATGTGGGACCTCGGCGAGGACGCCTTCAGCGGCGGGGCCACCGGTGCCGGCTACTCGGTTTCCGGCGACAACATCGAGGCCTCCGAGCACCCCGACAGCACCTACGCCAGCTCGCTCGACCTCGATGGTGACGGCAAGCTCGAGTACACCTACATCTCCGCGCCCCCGGCGGTGGTCGACCACGACTCCGACGGCGACGCGGACGTGGCCTACTTCCCGCTCACCTTGAGCTACGACCCCTCGTCGGGACCCGGCAGCAGCGTCGCGCAGGGGCACACGTGGATCTACAAGGCCCTGATCAACAGCTCCGACCCCTCGGACCTCGAGTGGTGCGAGTTCTACGACCCCTACGACGGCGCGGTGAACGAGAACGACTCTGGCAGCGGCAGTGCCGTTCCCTACGGCAGCCGCCCGGAGGTGTTCTACGCGATCACCACCGCCTGGCTGAAGACGGGTGAGCTGGGCCTGTACTGGGGCACGGGCTCGCCCTTCCTCTCGTCGAGCTCGAGCGACCCGGGAGCCTTCTTCCTGATGAAGGATCCCGATCCCACCACCTGCTCGAGCAGTGCTGTCGCGATGACCTGCGGCTCCGAGACGGGCGGCTTCTACCAGCTCGAGGCGGGGGAGCGCCTCACCGACGACCCCATCGTCTACGCGGGCTCGGTGTACTTCCCCACGTACACGCCGAGCTCCGATACCTGCGAGATCGGCACGGGACGTCTCTACGCGCTCGACGTCCTCGACTGCACGCCGGGCATGGACACCGACGGCGATGGCACCGCCAGCAGCGCCGACACCGCCTACGTGGAGATGGATGGCTACATGTCGTCGCCGTCCATTGGCCTCAACGGCAAGCTGTACTACAGCGGCGCCACCGACGTGGACATCCAGGTGGTGAACGCCGTGGACGACCCCTTCCACGGCACCGCCACCGTGGCCTGGATGGAGCAGTACTAGCCCCTACGGGGGCTGCGGCCCCGGCGCTGGCCCAGGCAGCGCGCCGTCCCCCGCGGCGAAGGGCCGCAGGCGCGCGAGATTCATGGTGGCGCTGCGGTTTCCCGGCTCGATGAGCAGGACCTCGCGGAACGACTGCGCAGCCTCGTCGTAGGCGCCGCGCTCCGCGAGGCAGGTGCCAAGGTCGTTGATGGCTCCCGTGTGGCGGGGGTCGCGGCCGATGGCGACCCGGAACGAGGCCTCGGCCTCCGCCGTGGCGCCGAGGGCGTACTGGGCGGCGCCGAGCCAGTAGGCGGAGTCAGCGCTGGGCGCGTCGAGATCGGCGCGACGCGCCTCGGGCAAGGCAGCCTGCGCTCGCCCGGAGACGACGAAGGCGCGCGCCAGGGCGAGGTGGGCGCGCGCTCGATCGCCGGGATCCGCCTCGGTCGCGAGCGTCACCGCGCGGCGAAGCCAGTGCTCCGCCTCGGCGCTCCGCCCGAGATCGGTAAGCACAATCCCCAGGTGCAAGGCTGGTTGCAGGCGTTCCGGGGCCAGCGTCACCGCCTTCCGCAGTGCCGCCTCCGCGCCCGCGAGGTCGCCCTCGATGCGCCGAGAGCGGGCGATCCCCTCCCAGGCCTCGAGCCGTTCCGGAGCCTTGGCGGCGCAGCTCTCGTAGCCCTCTCGCGCGTCGTCGAGCCGCTTACGGGCGAAGGCGACCTCGCCCCGCGCGCAGTGCGCCGCCGCCGATCCGGGGTGCAGGAGGAGGGCAGCCTGGATCGCGTTCTCGGCCTCGGCCCAGCGGGGCGAGTCAATCCCCTCCCGCGCCGCCGCGGCCGCCGAGGCGCGGGCGCGCTCGAGCATCGGG
>VGRQ01000172.1 GCA_016875315.1 Deltaproteobacteria bacterium
AACGCAATGGAAGCGCTGTCCATCTTCGAGGTGTCGCCTCGCGACGGTCTGCAGAACGAGGCGGCGGTGGTGTCGCCCGAGGGAAAGGCGGCGCTGATCGAGGCGCTCGTGGCGAGCGGCCTGCGCGACATCGAGATCACGAGCTTCGTGCGCCCGCGCTGGATCCCGCAGCTCTCCGACGCCGCCGAGCTGGTGCGCATGCTGCCGCGACACGAGGGCGTTCGCTACTGGGCCCTGGTGCCCAACCAGGTGGGGCTGGAGCGCGCGATCGAGTGCGGCATCCACCATGTCGCCACCTTCCTGAGCGCGAGCGAGACGCACAACAAGAAGAACGTCAACCGTACCGTGCGCGAGTCGCTGGCCAGCGTCGAGGAGCTCATCGGCGTGGCGCGCGACGAGGGCATGGAAGTGCGCGGCTACATCTCGACGGTGTTCGGTTGCCCCTACGAGGGCGACGTGCCGGTGGAGAGCACGCTGCGCATCGGCGAGCGCTTGCTCGCGGCGGGGGCGCACACGCTGGCCCTCGGCGACACCACCGGCATGGCCGACCCGGCGCAGGTCGAGCGCGTGCTCGAGGCGGTCACGACGGGCCTCGGTGTCGGCATCGACCGCGTCGCCGTCCACTTCCACGACACCCGCGGCACGGCGCTGGCCAACGCGGTCGTGGCTTACCGCGCCGGCGTGAGGCAGATCGACGGGTCGGTGGGCGGGATGGGAGGCTGTCCCTACGCGCCCGGCGCCAGCGGCAACGCCGCCACGGAAGACCTCGTCAACGTGTTCGAGCAGATGGGCGTGCCCACCGGCGTCGACCTCGATCGCCTCGGCGCCGCCGGCTGCCTCGCCGAGAGCCTGGTGGGGCGCGAGCTGCCGGGTCGTTTCCACCTCTACTGGAAGGGCGCGCGCCAGCGGCGCGGCGCCACGCGCAGCGCCTAGCTCTCCATGGCGCGCAGCTTCCTCAAGATCGTGCATGGCGCGAGGCAAGGGCTCAACGTCCCCTTGCCGCCGCGCGAGCCGCTGGTGATCGGTCGCAGGCAGGGCGAGCTCTTGCTCGACGACCCTCTGGTGAGCGGGCGTCACTGCCAGGTGGCCGCCCGCGGTACCGAGTGGGTCTTGACCGACCTCGGCAGCACCAACGGCACCATGGTGGACGGTCGCCTCGTGCGCGAGCTCGTGCTCCGGCCGGGCAGCGAGATCCAGGTGGGAAGCACCAAGCTCATCCTCTTCGTCGGCGCGCCCGAGGAGCAGGCCACCGCCGAGGAAAGGGCGCCCGAGTCCAACCCGGCCGCGAGCGCCGACCTCGCGTGGTTGCTTGAGGAAGAACTGGTGGAGATCGCCGGGAGCGGCGAGCGCACGCGCTCGCCCGCCGACGTGATCGGGCAGGAGCTCCGCTTGCCGCCAGGGCTCAACGCGCTGGTCGAGGTGGTGGCAGGCCAGGACACCGGCAAGGTGTTCAGGTTTACCCGTGGCAACGTCAACATCGGGCGTCGAAACGGTGAAGTTCCCCTGTCGGATGGCGAGGTGAGCCGCCGTCACTCGGTGGTCGAGGTGTTCGGTCGCGACATGATCTTCCTCCGCGACCTGGGCTCCACCAATGGCACCTACCACAACGGTCGCCGCGTGCTCGTCGGGCGCCTGCGCTCGGGCGACACCATCGGCATCGGCAAGACCGTGCTGAAGCTACAGGTCACCCGGTAGGGCTAGCCGCCCCGCTGGCCCGCCCAGCGTCGCCACGCCTCTTTCTCCTCGGCGTCGCTGCGCCCCTCGCCGTAGGAGAAGCCGGCCACCTTCTCGAAGCCCTGGATCGCGGCGCCGGCCACGTCCTTGTCGCCATCGTCGAGCGCCTTCTTCAGCGGGGCGATGGCGCCGTCGCCGCCGATGTTCCCGATGGCCTCCACGAAGTGGCGACGGACCCACATCGAGGTGCCGCGGTAGTGGTTGCTCGGGTCGTCGAGCGCGCGCGCCAGGTCGGGGATGGTTCCCGGGTCGCGCAACTGCCCGAGCGCGTCGGCGGCGGCATGCCGCACCAGGAGCGCCTTGTCTTCGAGCCGCGCGGCCACTCGCCCCGCGAGCGATCGGTCGCCCCGCTCGCCCAGCGCGAGGCACGCGGCGATCCGCACCGGCGCGTTGTCGCTGGCGAGGAACCCCACCAGCGCGTCGCGGGCGGCCATCGACTCGTTCTTCCCGAGCGCTCGCACCGCCACCCAGCGCTTGGCCGGGGTGGTGTCGGCGTCGTTCGCGAGCTTCACCAGGGCGCTGGTGTGTTCCTCGGCGTGCAGGCGCGAGAAGGCCGCCTGGCGCAGGTCGGTGGGCTGCTCCGCGTCGGCGGCGGTCTCCACGTCTTCCGCGAGCCCCGCGAGGGCGAGGCCAGCCGCGAGGAGCAGCGAGAGCACCTAGAACTCGTAGGCGATGCGCGACTGCACCGTCCAGAAGTTGCCGTACTCGTGCCCCTCGTCGTCGGTCTCGTACTGGAGGCCGGTGGTCTTCAGGGGGATGCGATCGGTCACGTGGGCGTAGCCGGCCTCGAGCGTGAAGTTGATGTGGTCGGCCCACTTGTGCTTCACGCCGAGATCGGCCTCCCACGCGAGGTAGTCGCTGGTGGCGGTGTAGGCGGTACACTCCACGTCGTCGCCCTCGGCGCAGCGCACGCGGGATCCGTCGGGCTTGTCGGGCCAGGCCATCATGTAGGCGCCGATGATCTCCCAGTTGGGAAGCGGGCGGAAGCGCACGTTCGGGTAGACGTAGCGGCTGTTGTACACCCCGCCGTTGCTCCACAGTCCCCGGGCGTCCTCGCCCCAGGCCTCGGCGGTGACCCGGGCCATGATCTCCTCGTAGAAGAGCAGACCCACGTTGTGGTCGGGGTGCAGGGGCCGACCGGTGAACTCGGTGTCGGTGGGCTTGTCGTCGCCCGACGCGTAGCCGTACTCCATGAGCGCGGTGTACTTCTGGTCCTGGTAGCCGCCGCGCAGCACGTAGCCCCAGATGTCGGCGTTCTTGAGGATGGGATCCTCGGCCTCGGCGTCGGCGAGCGTGATCGCGCGCGTGCCGCCGCGGATGGTGAGCATCTCGGCTTCGAAGTAGGTGTTCGCCACCTCGGACTTCACGTAGCCGTCGATGATCAAGACGTTGGACTCGGTCTCGGCCTGGATGCGGTTCACGATGTAGAACCCGGCGGTCAAGTCGCCCTTCAGCGACTCGCTGAACTGCACGTCTTCCCCGCGGTACACGAGCACGTAGACCATCTCGTACACGTCGTCCTGGGTGTCGACCCACCACGCATCGGAGCGGTACTCGTCTTCGCGCGCCTCCGTCCACGAGTGGTCGTCGTCGGCGCTGCAGCGGGCGTCGTCGTCGGCCGTCTCCGGGTCGCAGGTGTAGCCGTAGTACTGGATCAGCGGGTCTTCCACGAGCCGATCCACGCCGATCGCCGCGATCAAGGGGATGTCGCGCACCTTGTTCTTGCTGTTGACCATGTTGGCCACGGTGGTGGCCACGGTGATCGGGCGGGTGGCGAAGAGGATGCGGTCGTAAGTTGAACCGTACTTGTTCTCGCCGAAGGTGTCGTCGAAGCCGTCGCCGCCGTTGGCGAGCAGGCCCATGCCCCACTGGCTGGGCTGGCGCCCCGCGCGGATGAGGCCCACCGGGACCTTGAACTCGGTCCACGCGCGCCGGACGACGATGGGCTCCACCTCGGTGCCGTCGATGCCGGTGTAGCTCGGGTCGCCCGCGAAGAGCGCGGTGCTGGCGAGGGACTGGTTGTCGCCCCAGAGCACGCCGTCGAGCATGTCGACCATGAGGAAGAACTTCGCGCGATCCTCGTAGTTGAGCTGCGGCTGCAGGCGCACCTTGTGGGTGAGGTAGGTGCCGCCCGCGGCCTGGCCCTCGTAGAGATCGATGAAGTCATACGCCCGGAGCCGGTAGAAGCCGTCGAGGCTGAACTTCCAGTTGTCAGGCGCGTCGGCGCGCGCTTCGCTCGCGACGAGCGCGAGCAGGAGAGCGGCCCCCATCTACTCCACCAGGCAGGAGTCGGGGTAGCCCAGGCCGTCGGAGCGACCGGCGAAGATGTTCGAGATGTTGACCGAGCCCGACTTGATGGTGAGCACGGTGCTGCCGAGGTTGACGTACTCCGCGCCGTCGTAGCCCCACATCTCCACGGTCCAGGTGCCGATGGGCACGTTGACCGCCACCCAGAGGCCGTTGTTGGGGTTGACGTCGGCCTGCGACTCGTTGGCCACCGGGAGGTCGCTGTCGCTGAAGTAGTACACGGTGGTGGCGTCGGGCGGGGTGCCGTTGCCGTCGTGTACGAACACCTGCGCGTGCCCGAAGAACTCGGTCTCGCCGTCGGTATCGGTGGCGCAGTCATAGGCCGTGCCGGCGATGATGCCGGTGGTCTCGTCCCACTCCACGCCGATTACCGCGGGGATGATGTTGGCGGTGGCGCGGCTCACGCTGTTGATCCACTCGTCGGCCACGCCGTCGTCCTCGTAGCCGAAGATCTGGTGTACCTCGTAGGTGTCGACCGTCTCCTCCCACTCGGGCGGGGTGGAGGTGCCGTAGCCGATGGGCTGGCACACGGGCACCGTGGTGCTGAAGGCGCCGTTGGCGTCGGCGGTTTCCTCGGCGTCGGGGCTGGTGGCGATGTCGTCCGAGAACCAGAACTTCACCGTCGCGTCGGGAACCGGCTCCTCCTCCTGGAAGTCGCGAACCTCGCCGTTGAGGGTCACCTCCACCTGCTTGCTGGCGTCGACCTCGCCGAAGCTGCCCCCGACGCAAGTGTTGTCGCCGGTGTACGGCGTGGTGGTGTTGACGAAGTCGCTGAAGGCGCGCCCGGTCGTGCCGTCGGTGTCGCTGGTGTCGTCGGTGTCGTCGGCGCCGCCATCGCAGGCGAGGGGGGCAAGCAGTAGGTAGGCGAGGACGGACATTTGGCGCTCCCAGGGGATCGGCGGCGCTTATACGGAAAGCGCGCGCGAAGTCAAGCGCCGTGGACGCGGCGAGGGCGCCTATGGTAGCGTGCGTCGGCCGGTACACTGGCACCCGAGGACTCACGCATGCACCGCCTGTTCCTTCCCGCGTCGCTCCTGCTCGCCATGGGCTGCGTCGTCGGCCCGCCCGAGTTCGACAAGGACCGCGGATACGAGGGCGACGTCGACACCGACACCGACACCGACACCGACACCGACACCGACACCGACACCGACACCGACACCGACACCGACACCGAGACGGGCAGCGGCAACGAGTACAACTTCGACGAGCCCTCGGACTGGGTCGACTTCGCCGCCACCGAGAGCCCCGAGCAAGTGTCGCTGGAAGACGAGTCCGGCGAGTTGAACCAGGACCAGCAGTTCTACCTGGTGCTGGTCAACGGCGCCGAGAGCGACCAGACCTTCAACCTCCGCTTCACGACCGCGACCGAGGCCAGCGCAGGCCCTCCGGCGCCCAGCGCCGCGGCGGCGAGGAAGCCGGTCGCTGGCGACCTGATCGTGCCCTCTGTCAACGTGCCGCGTCGCGACGTGCTCGACAGCGCCGACATCGGCGTGGTGGAAGACGTCTTCCGCGTGCGCAGCCACATCGAGAAGTCCACCGAGTACGAGGTGAAAGACGCCACCCTCTGGGCCCTCGGCGACAACGTCGCCATCTGGGTGGACAACGAGGTGTACATCGACTGGGACTACGAGTGCGATGGCGTGATCGACGAGGCCCACCAGTACGAGACCTTCGGCTTCGACAACTGCGATCTCCAGACCATCGCCGACATCATCGACCTCAACATCTTCCCCAACGTCACCGGCATGTTCGGCGACGTGTCCGATATCGACGGCGACGGCCGCGTCGACGTGTTCATCACGCCGGAGCTAAACCAGCTGCCGACGACGAGCAGCGACGAGGACGACCAGGACAGCGTGGTGCCCTCCTACGCCGAGCCCTCGGTCGACCTGCGCGACTACGACGTGAAGACCAACCCCGGGAGCGACCAGCGCGAGGTGATCTACGTCTACGCGCCCGACCCCGCCGGCTACTTCAACGCCGGCGCGACCGTCTCCATCGACAGCTACACCAACTACTCGGTGGCGGCCGAGGTGGCGCGCTCGCTGGTGAGCTTGATCAGCTATTACCAGCACTCCGAGGCCGGGGGAACCAGCGTCGAGGAGGACTGGCTCAACCACGTCCTCGGCACGATGGCGGCGGACCGCTGCGGCTTCGGCGCCCAGTTCTACCCGGACGCCTGGCGGTACCTCGACGCGCCCCACATCGCCTCGCTGGTCGACTCCGACTCCAAGGGCAGCCTCGCCGCCACGGAGGTCGGCGCCCAGTTCCTCTTCGGTGTCTGGTTCTACCAATACGCCCAGTCACAGGCCGACAACCCCGCGGCGCTGCTCGCGAACATCGTGCAGACCGACACCACCGGCATCGACTCCATCGAGGGCGCTCTCGAGGCGGATGCCAACCTGAGCGACATCGATTTCGACGAGCTGGTGGTGCACTGGCAGCTCTCGACCCTGATGACCGGCGTCACCAAGTCCGACGGCACCGCGATGTTGCGCGCCGATCTCGTGGCCTACCCCGACGTGGAGACCCTCTCGTCGCCGCCGGCGATGCGCGACAGCCTCTACGGCGCGAATGGCTACCAGCGGGGCATCGCGCTCAACGGCACCAACTACCCCTACGAGGGTGGGCACACCGCCGCGCCGGAGGCGCTCACCGAGAGCGCCGTGACGCTCGGCAACACCGACGCCTACCACTTCGACCCGGCCTTCGACTACGACGGGGTGATCGCCGGTGGCTACGGCGCGACCGTCGTGCGCCTCGACGGCATCCCCTACGACCAGTCGGCCCTCGAGGTCCACTACCCCGGCGACGGCTTCGTCGGCGCCGTGGTGCGCTGGGAAGACCCGGGCAGCCCGGACTACACCGTCGAGAACATGATCGCGCCCACCGACGTGCAGCCGATCTACCTGCCCAGCCTGCCGAGCGATGGCTCCCCGATCTACGGCATCGGCGAGATCACCGAATCCACCTCCGTCACCTACTACACCAGCGAGGGCGACGACACCGACGGCACCGTGGCCGACACCGATCGCTGGCTGCTCGACCTTCGCGATCGCGCCGTGGGCACCACCGTGCCGGTGGCCATCTGGCTCGACCGGCGCTTCGACGCCTCGGGGAGCCCGACGCCCGACGACCCGTGGATCGCGGTGGTGCCCTACGAGTGGTTGCCGTGGCCGAGCCCGGCCGAGACCCACAGCGACGCCACCTGCGTGGGGGCGCAAGACTTCGAGTTCCCCACCTCGGTGCTCCAGTACATGTACTACCAGGACTTCCTGTCCAACACCCTGGGCAGCGAACCCAGCGACTTCGACGCCTGCGGCGTCCAGGAAACCGAGACGTTGCCCACCTGCGCCGAGGACTGGGACGACGACCTCGTGCCCGACGAGTCCGAACCCACCCCGAGCAGCTTCTTCGAGCAGGTGCTGGTGGCCCAGTGCAGCCAGTACGGAGGGTCCCTCCCCGGCTCGATCGACGCCTACAGCGAGGACTGGATCGACTGGGACGCCACCGACGACGACGACGACTACAGCTACTCCATGACGTACAACGTCGGCGGGCGTTCGGGCGAGTCGGGCGAGGAGGCCTTCAGCTACGTGGAGCTCGAGGGCGGCCAGCAGTACGTCATCGTCGTGGGCGCGGAGGCCGGGGACGGCCTGTACGAGATCTCGCTGCGCACCTTCTGAGCGCGATAGCCGGGCGCGGTGATTGCCGCGCTCGCCTTCTACCTGTCCGTCGCGCTCGCCGCGCCGACCTTCAGCCTCGAGAGCGCGCCTGCGACCACGCGGGAGGAGCTCGCGCCGGTCGAGGCCGCGACGTCCGCCAGCGGCTTCAAGTCGCGCGTCGTCAAGCGTTTCCGCCTCGGCCAGGGCTGGACATGGGTGGCGCTCGTCGAGGGCTTCTCCACCGAGGCGGCGGCGACCAGCGCCGCGCAGACCCTCGCCACCGCGACACAGCGCACGTTCAGCGTGGTGGCCGAGGGAGGGTCGCGCACCCCGGTCGACGTTCCCGTCGCGGCGGTGCCCTCGGCGCCCACGGCCGCGAGCACGGTCGCCGCGACGATCGCGGCCCACGGCGGCGTCGGCGGCGGGGCATCGGAGCTGGCGCGGGCGAAGGCGGTGCACTTTTCCTTCACCCGGGCCCTGGAGGCCGACGGGCGCGCGATCGAGGCCAGCCACGACTACTGGAGGGAGGGCGCCTCCCGCCGGCTCGCGGTCGACGTGAAACAGGGGGGTGAGGACAGCCTGCTGGTCGTCACCGGCAACGGCGGCTGGCTCGAGGCGGGCGGACAGGTGG
The DNA here is from genome assembly GCA_016875315.1 of Deltaproteobacteria bacterium. Taxonomy (GTDB): domain Bacteria; phylum Myxococcota_A; class UBA796; order UBA796; family SXON01; genus SXON01. The sequence goes on from VGRQ01000172.1 coordinate 8,341, forward strand.
TGAGTCGCGACATCGGCATCCTGGTCAACCAGGCCGACGCCTTCGCCCCCGAGGCTGTCCTCGGCCTGGCCCTCGACCTGCCCTCGCTGCTCGCCGCGCCGCCCGAGGCGCCGCTCCTGTTGCTCGAGGGCGCTGAGAGAGGGGTGCGGATCGGGCGCGGCGAGGACCCCGAGGGTGCAGGGCTCGCCTTTGCCGATGTCGAGGCGGGGACGGGCCTGTTGCTCGGGGCGCGGTACGTCACCGAGGGGGGGCCGTTGCTCTTCAGCTACGCCGCGTGGACGCGGGTCACGCCCACGCTGCTCGTCCCCACCCGCGTCCGCGTCGAACGGCCCGACGGCCGGGTGGAGACGGTGAGCGTCAGCAAGGTCGAGCTGGCCGAGGCCGCCCCGGCCGGCACCTTCGCCCCCCCGAGCGCCACCGCCCCTTGACACGCGCACGGGCGCGAGTAAAACGCGCCCGGCCCGGAGGGGTCCCGTCGCTGGCGTGGCTCAATCGGCAGAGCACCGGGTTTGTAAACCGGCGGTTGCGGGTTCAAGTCCCGCCGCCAGCTTTCACCGTCGTTCTTTTGCTTCCTGGGGAGATGCCCGAGCGGCCAATGGGAGCGGGCTGTAAACCCGCCGGCAATATGCCTACAGTGGTTCGAATCCACTTCTCCCCACCATCAACCACATCGCCCTTCACCGGGCGGGAGTAGCTCAGTTGGTAGAGCATCAGCCTTCCAAGCTGAGGGTCGCGGGTTCGAGTCCCGTCTCCCGCTCCACGATCCCCGCCCATGTAGCTCAGGGGTAGAGCACTTCCTTGGTAAGGAAGAGGTCACGGGTTCAAATCCCGTCATGGGCTCCATTTCCCGCTGAAACCAGCACTTTCGTACGAGGTAGAGCCATGGCCAAGGCAAAGTTCGAGCGCAACAAGCCGCACGTCAACATCGGGACGATCGGTCACGTCGACCACGGCAAGACGTCGCTGACGGCGGCGATCACCAAGGTGCTGGCGGAGTCGGGCGGGGCCA